>NZ_JAMYSW010000017.1:0-120490 GCF_040322135.1 Mesorhizobium sp. M0189 | reverse complement strand
AAGACGTCAAATCCCCCGCAAACAAGCGAACAACCGCCGCAACCCCGCCGCCGCAAGCTTTGCTCATGACTGCCCAACAGGTCCACAAGGGGAGAAGGGAAGGGCCCCCAACCCTACGTATTCATCGAATCGAAGAAGTCCGCATTCGTCTTGGTCTGCTTGAGCTTGTCGATCAGGAACTCGATGGCATCGGTAGTTCCCATCGGCGCCAGGATGCGGCGCAGCACGAAGATCTTCTGCAGATCCTGCTTGGAAACCAGCAGGTCTTCCTTGCGGGTGCCGGACTTCAATATGTCCATGGCCGGATAGATGCGCTTGTCGGCCACCTTGCGGTCGAGCTGGATTTCGCAGTTGCCGGTGCCCTTGAACTCTTCGAAGATGACTTCGTCCATGCGGCTGCCGGTGTCGATCAGCGCGGTGGCGATGATGGTCAGCGAGCCGCCTTCCTCGATGTTGCGGGCGGCGCCGAAGAAGCGCTTCGGCCGCTGCAGCGCGTTGGCGTCGACACCGCCGGTCAGCACCTTGCCGGATGACGGCACGACGGTGTTGTAGGCGCGACCGAGACGCGTGATCGAATCCAGCAGGATCACCACGTCGCGACCGTGCTCGACCAGACGCTTGGCCTTTTCGATCACCATCTCGGCAACCTGGACATGGCGTACCGCCGGCTCGTCGAAGGTCGACGAGATCACCTCGCCCTTCACCGAGCGCTGCATGTCGGTAACCTCCTCCGGCCGCTCGTCGATCAGAAGCACGATCAGATAGCATTCCGGATGGTTGGCGGTGATCGAGTGGGCGATGTTCTGCATGAGAACCGTCTTGCCGGTGCGCGGCTGCGCATTGATCAACGCACGCTGCCCCTTGCCGATCGGCGCGACCAAGTCGATCACGCGCGGCGAGATGTCCTTGGTGGTCGGATTGTCGATCTCCATCTTCAGCCGCTTGGTCGGATAGAGCGGCGTCAGGTTGTCAAAGTGGATCTTGTGGCGGATTTTTTCCGGATCGTCGAAATTGATTGTGTTGACCTTGAGCAGCGCGAAATAGCGCTCGCCCTCTTTCGGGCTGCGGATCGGGCCTTCAACCGTATCGCCGGTCTTCAGCGAAAACCGCCGGATCTGCGAGGGTGAAATATAGATGTCGTCGGGACCTGGCAGATAATTTGCGTTGGCCGAGCGCAGAAAGCCAAAGCCGTCCTGCAGCACTTCGACGACGCCGTCGCCGATGATCTCGATATCCTGTGCCGCCAGCTTCTTCAGGATCGCGAACATCAGCTCCTGCTTGCGCATGACGCTGGCGTTCTCGACCTCGAGCGATTCCGCATAGGCGATCAGCTCTGGTGGTTTCTTGTTCTTGAACTCGGTGAGTTTCATTTCTTGCATGGACGGACTCTGAATGAGCTTTGGGAAAAATATCGGCGGGATGCGACAAATGCCGGGCGCGGCCGAAAGCGATGACGGGCGGCGCATGACGGGAAGGAAGACCCGTCTTTTATCGTCGGTCGGGTGAAAGAGCAAGCCGCCTTTTGCGGGCACCGAATACGTCAGAATGGTTTCACGATAACCAGGACAACGATGACGATCATCAGCAATGTGGGGATCTCATTGACGATCCGCCAGTGCCTTGCCGGTTTTTCATTGCGGTCTTCGGCAAATTTCCGGACGGCGCCGGCGAGATAGCCATGCACGGCCGACAGGCCAACCACCGCAGCGATCTTGGCATGCAGCCAGCCGCCTTGAAAACCAAAGCCTTTCCAGGCGAGCCACAGGCCGAACGCCCAGGTGATCACCATCGCCGGATTGATGATGCCGCGCAGCAGGCGGCGCTCCATCACCTTGAAGGTCTCCGACTGGACGGAGCCTTTTTCGGCATCGGCGTGATAGACCAGCAAGCGCGGCAGATAGAGCATGCCCGCCATCCAGGAGATGACGGCAATCACATGGATCGCCTTTGCCCAGGGATAGAAATCATCGGGCCCGAAGAGAAACAGCAGCCCGGCCAGCACGAGGAAAATGGCGATCGCGATTGCCGCGCGGCGCGTCGCCCCGCTACCGCTGTTCGTGCCGTTCGCATTGTCTGCGCCCATCATCGTCACGACGCGCTCCGCACCAGTTTGACCATCTGCTCGACATGCGCGAGCGGCGTCTCCGGCGTGATGCCGTGGCCGAGGTTGAAGATCAGCGGCCGGTCCCCTAACACCTTCAGGATCGCCCCCACGCCGTCGGCAAGCGCCTTGCCGCCGGCCACCAGCCGCAGCGGATCGAGATTGCCTTGCACGGCGCCGTCACGCTGCAATTCCTTCGCAGTCGACAATGGCACGGTCCAGTCGAGGCCCAGCCCGGTCACGCCGGTCGTCTGGCGATAGCTCCGGTAGTGATCTCCGGCGCCTTTGGGAAAGCCGATGATCGGAACGTCGGGATGGACAGCCTTCACCTGCCGGACAATCTCGGCCACCGGCCGGACGCAGAACAACTCGAAAGACGCTTCGTCGAGCACGCCGGACCACGAATCAAAGATCTGCACCACGTCGGCGCCGGCTTCGATCTGCCGGATCAGATAGGCAGCCGAATAATCGGCGAGCACTTTCAGGAGCCGAAGAAAGGCCGCCGGCTCGCGATAGGCGAACAGCCTGGCCGGCGCCTGGTCGGGCGTACCGTGGCCGGCAATCATGTAGGTCGCCACCGTCCAGGGCGCACCGCAGAAGCCGATCAGCGTCGTTTCATCAGGCAGTCTGGCGCGCAATCGCCGCACCGTCTCGTAGACCGGCTCGAGATTCACGTGAAACGTTTCGCCGTCGAGAGCCTCGATCTCCGCAGCCGAGATCGGCGTCAGCAGCGGGCCGCGTCCTTCCTCGAAGCGCACGTCGCGGCCGAGCGCATGCGGCACGACAAGGATATCGGAAAACAGGATCGATGCGTCGAAGCCGAAGCGTTCGATCGGCTGCAGCGTCACTTCGACGGCGAGATCCGGGTCGTAGCAAAGATCGAGGAACGATCCGGCCCGTCTCCTCGTCTCCCGGTATTCCGGCAGATAGCGGCCGGCCTGGCGCATAATCCAGAGCGGCGGCGGAAACGCTGCCTTGCCTCTCAACACGTCCAGCACGATCCGGTCTTGAGGCATTGAGCGCTCGCCTTTCCAGGCTTCCCTATAATTAAATATTCTATTTTTAGGAATCTTATGATTCTAAGAGTCTGTTGGTTGTGGTGGTTGTCTCCTGTCCCGCTTTGCCCTGGAAAAGACCAGCCAGCATATTGTCGCGCGCTTCTCCAACGGGATTGCAGGACTTTGTGGAAAGCCGGGAATTTCCGACTGGAGTCAATGCGTTGCCGCCAGGCCAAGGAACTTGCCCCTGTGGATGAAGCGAAGGCAAAAAGCTCCGTCCCCGGACTTGTCCCCAACCGCCCGAAGAAGCCGACAGCACATCGAATTGTGGACAAACCGGCATCTGATACAGTCGCTTGGCGGTGGCCGAGTTTTCCGCCCGGCTTATCCACATCGGCCCACAGCCTGGAATGTATCCTGTGAACAAACCGCAGAGCTTCTTTCACCTTCACCTGATTTCCGACGCCACCGGCGAAACGCTGCTGGCCGCCGGCCGCGCCGCTTCCGCGCAATACAAGGATGCGCGCGCCATCGAACACATCTACCCGCTCATCCGCACCGAAAAACAGGTGACGAAAGTGTTCGAGGACATCGAGGAGGAGCCGGGCATCATCCTCTACACCGTCGTCGACCAGAAGCTTGCCCGTGGCATCGATGAACGCTGCGCGGCGATGGGCCTGCCTTGCGTCTCGGTACTGGAGCCGGTGCTGACGGTGTTCCAGTCCTATCTCGGCACGCCGGCCGGCCGCCGCGTCGGCGCCCAGCATGTGCTGGACGCCGAATATTTTCGCCGCATCGACGCGCTCAATTTCACCATGGAGCATGATGACGGCCAGCTGCCGGCCAATATGGACGATGCCGACATCGTGCTTGTCGGCATCTCACGCACCTCGAAGACGCCGACCAGCATCTATCTCGCCAATCGCGGCATCAAGACCGCCAACATCCCGATCGTGCTCGGCGTGCCGGTGCCGGAAAGCCTGGTCTACGCCAGGAGGCCACTGATCGTCGGCCTGATCGCCACTGCCGAGCGCATCTCCCAGGTCCGGCAGAACCGCGTTCTCGGCAACAGCGCCTACGAGCCGACCGATTACGTCGACCGCGCCGCGATCGCCGAAGAGCTCGCCTACGCCCGCCAGATCTGCACACGGCATGGCTGGCCGATGATCGATGTCAGCCGCCGTTCGATCGAGGAGACGGCGGCGGCTATCGTTGCCCTGCGCGGCAAGACGCGCTAGGGCGTGTGATATTCAGGTGATGCCGGCCTACAAACGGCGGCTTCCTGCGCTTCCGGTGCTCACGTACGAAAAGTACGCTCCGCTCCGGTTCTCGGAAGCCACTATTTTCGGCTTGGCCTGACCTGAATCTCGACACACCCTAGTGAGCGCCAGGAACGGGGGCGAAAAAAATGGCCGAAAAAATCATCCTGGCCTCGGGCAGCCCGTTCCGCAAGGCGCTGCTTGTCAATGCCGGCGTTGTGGTCGAAGCGGTTCCGGCTTCTGTCGACGAACGTGCGCTGGAGGCGCCGCTGCAAAATAGTGGCGTGTCGCCGGAGGACGTCGCCCTGGTGCTTGCCGAGGCCAAGGCCACCGAAGTCAGTGAGCGCAAGCCCGGCGCCCTGGTGCTCGGCTGCGACCAGACGCTGTCCCTCGGCGACGAGCTGTTCCACAAGCCGGCCGACATGGAAGGCGCACGCCGTCATCTGCTGGCGTTGTCGGGCAAGACGCATCATCTCAACAGCGCCGTCGTGCTGGCCCGTGACGGCCAGGTTCTGTGGCGGCATGTCGGCATCGCCAGCCTGACCATGCGCAAGCTCGATTCGGCCTTCATCGGCCGCCATCTGGCGCGCGTCGGCGCCAAGGCGTTGTCCAGCGTTGGTGCCTACCAGATCGAAGGCGAGGGCATCCAGCTGTTCGAAAAGATCGAGGGCGACTACTTCACCATTGTTGGCCTGCCGCTTTTGCCGGTGCTGGCCAAGCTGCGTGAGCTCGGGGCGATCGATGGCTGAGGCCTCGAAAAAAGCCTTCGTCACCGGCCACCCGATCGGCCATTCCAGGTCACCGAAGATCCACGGCTACTGGCTGGCGAAATACGGCATCGACGGCGTCTACGAGGCCATTGACGTTGCGCCAGAAGCGTTTGCCGAATTCCTGCAAACGCTGCAGGCACAAGGCTATAGCGGCGGCAACGTCACCATCCCGCACAAGGAGGCCGCCTTCGCATTGGCGGCGCGCCGCGACGACGCGGCCGAACAAATCGGTGCGGTCAACACACTGTGGTTTGAGGATGGCGAATTGTGGGGCGGCAATACCGATGCCCATGGCTTTGCCGCCAATCTGGACGAGTATGCATCGGGTTGGGCGGCCGACGGCCCGGCCGTTGTGCTCGGTGCCGGCGGTGCCGCTCGCGCGGTCATCCATGCGCTGAAGCAACGCGGCGTCAACGATATCCGCATCGTAAACCGGACGCTTGCGAGGGCGCAGGAGCTGCGCGACCGCTTCGGTGCCGGCGTCTCCGCCCATGGCATGGCGGCGACCGGCGAGTTGCTCGAAGATGCCGGCCTGCTGGTCAACACGTCAGCGCTCGGCATGCATGGCAATGAAGGCCTGTCCGCCGATCCGGGCAGACTGCCCGACCGCGCCATCGTCACCGACATCGTTTATGTTCCGCTGGAAACGCCGTTGCTCGCCGCAGCCAGCGCGCGCGGCCTCAAGACCGTCGATGGGCTCGGCATGCTGCTGCACCAGGCGGTGCCCGGCTTCGAGCGCTGGTTCGGCACCAGGCCGCAGGTCACCGCCGAACTGCGGCAAATGATCATTGCCGATATCGGCGCGAAGCCATGATCGTGCTCGGCCTCACCGGATCGATCGGCATGGGCAAGTCGACCACGGCAAAGATGTTTGCCGAGGCCGGCGTGCCGGTCCATGATTCCGACGAGGCGGTGCATCGCCTCTATGCCGGCAAGGCCGCCCCCATTGTCGAGGCGGTCTTTCCCGGGACCACCCGATCCGGTGCGGTCGATCGCACAAAGTTGGCCGAACGGGTGCTCGGCGATGCCGCCGCGCTGAAACGGCTGGAAGCGATCATCCATCCGCTGGTCCGTGCCGACGCCGATGCCTTTCTGGCGCAAAATCGTGCCGCCGGCGCGCCACTTGCCGTGCTCGATATACCGCTGCTGTTCGAGACAAGCGGCCGCGATCGCGTCGACAAGGTTGTGGTCGTCACCGCGCCGGCCGAGATCCAGCGCGCCCGCGTGCTGGCGCGCCCGGGCATGAGCGAGGAAAAGTTTGCGTCGATCCTGGCCAGGCAGGTTCCCGACGCCGAAAAGCGCCGGCGCGCCGACTTCGTCGTCGACACCGGCCAGGGCTTTGACGCCGCCCGCGCGGCTGTCAATGCGATCGTCGCCGAACTAGTCGGGGATAAAGCAGCCAGGCCGGGTTAAGAGGCTTGCAGCCCACATTACTTGTTGCCATTTTGTTCCGGGTGTGATTCGGCTAGAATGACGCGGAACCAATGGACTGATTCGATGCGTGAGATCATCTTCGATACGGAAACCACCGGCCTCGACACGCGCGAGGACCGCGTCATCGAGCTTGGCGGCATCGAGCTGGTCAACCGCTTTCCGACCGGCCGCACCTTCCACAAATACATCAACCCACAAGGCCGCCCGATTCATCACGAGGCGCAGGCCGTGCACGGCATCAGCGCCGCCGATCTTCAGGGCAAGCCGACTTTCATGGAGATCGCCGAGGAGTTCCTGGCCTTCATCGACGGCGCCAAGCTGGTCGCCCATAATGCCGGCTTCGACATCGGCTTCCTCAACCTCGAATTCGGCCGGCTTGGTCATCCGGCCATCGATCCGGGACGGATCGTCGACACGCTGGCGCTGGCGCGCCGCAAGCATCCAATGGGTCCCAATTCGCTCGACGCGCTCTGCCGCCGCTATGGCATCGACAATGGCCGTCGCACCAAGCATGGCGCGTTGCTCGATTCTGAATTGCTGGCCGAGGTCTATATCGAGCTTATCGGCGGCAAGCAGGCCAGCCTCATCCTCGACAGCATCATGACGCCGGCGGGCGGACGACAGAATGTCGACGATATCGACATTTCGATCGGCGTCAGGCCCATCGCCTTGCCCTCGCGCCTGACCGATGCCGAGCGCGCAGCACACGCGGGCATGGTTGGCAGCCTCGGCGAAAAGGCGCTTTGGCTGCGCATCGGCCGGGAAGCGAGTTCCGCGGCATAGTGATTTTGAGCGGAGTGATCCGTCGCCCCCTCTGTCCTGCCCTTTTAGCCACCACTTGGCATCTCCCCCTCAGTGGGAAAGATTGGCAGTCCCAGCGCCTCGCTCATTCCTGCGACGATGAAGGATTGGCGAAGGCTGACGTGAAGTTCCGATCTCCCCACTTAAGGGGGAGATGGCCGGAAGGCCAGAGGGGGCACTGTCCCGCCAGCGGCTCATAAAAAAACCCGGCGCAAGGCCGGGTTTCTCAAACGCTATCGAGACACAAACGCCTTCAGCTCACCTTGACCTTGGCGGCGGCCTGGTCCTCGGCCAGCTTCTGCTGGAACATCTGCGCGAAATCGATCGGGTCGAGCATCAGCGGCGGGAAGCCGCCATTGCGCGTTGCCTCGGCAATGATCTGCCTGGCGAACGGGAACAGCAGCCGCGGGCATTCGATGAACAGTATCGGCAGCATGTGCTCCTGCGGGAAGCCGCTGATGGAGAAGACGCCGCCATAGACCAGTTCGACATTGAACAGCACTTCCTGGTCGAACGATGCCTTGGCATTCAGCGTCAAATTGACGTCGAACTGCTTGTCCGAAAGCGGGTTGGCGTTGACGTTGACGTTGATGGCGATGCCGGGGGCCTTGTCGCGGCCGCGCAGCGAGTTTGGCGCGCCGGGGCTTTCGAAGGACAGGTCCTTCACATATTGCGCAAGCACGTTGAGCGAAGGCTGCTCCGCATTTCCATTACCGTTGGCTGCGCCGGTCGGGGCGTCGTCGTTGCTGGCCATAAGCTGTGATCCTTTTGCCTGGGCAGCGTTGCTGACCGGATTGAAATTCGGGCGTTCGCTATCATGGCCGGCACGACAAGACAAGTTTGCAAAAGACGCCGGTTGCCTTGCGGCTACTCGTCCTTGAGGCGGCGCCAGGGAGAGTCAGGCCCGCGCGCATGGTCGTCGGCGCGCGAATAGTCGCCGTCGTCGAGATCGATGGTCTTGCCGCGTTGCCTTGCCCGCAAACCAACGCCGAAATCGGTGGCCAGCACGATGCGGCCTTTCAGCATCCGCCAGGCAAGATCGCGCACCGGTGGCAGGAACAGTAGAATGCCGAAAATATCCGAGATGAAGCCGGGGATGATCAAAAGGATCGCGGCCAGAACGATCATGGCGCCGTGCGCAAGCTGGCGGCTCGGATCGTGGCCGGCATCCATTTCGGCACGGACCCTGGCCATGACGCCAAAACCGTGGTGTCGAAGGAGCAAGGCGCCGGCGACGCTCGAGGCCAGCACCAGCCCGACCGTCGCCAGCGCGCCGATCTGGCGGCCGACAATGACGAAACCGGCTATCTCCAGCAGCGGAAGCGCAAGAACAAACAGGGGAAGCAGCGAGATACGCAAATCTTGACCGATCGTTTCGATGTTTTGCCGGCCGGCGAGCAATCGCCGCTGGCACCAGAGCTGTTAGATAGGTATGGCTGCCTTTGATTTGAATGATTGCGCCATGCGTTCTATATGCTTTGGATACTGAACGCTATGTGATCGCGGCCCTTGCTTGGCCGCTGGTCCGGCCAAAGCAGGGATTGATTGGCGCAAGATATGGGCTTCTTCGACTTCGGCACAATTTTCTTTCTGATTGCGGCGGTGGTGATCTTCTTCCAGCTGCGCAACGTGCTTGGCCGACGCACGGGCAACGAACGCCCGCCCTTCGATCCATATACGGCAGGGCGCAAGAACGACAAGGATGCCGCCCAGAAACCCGAGAACGTGGTTTCGCTGCCGCGCAAGCGGCTGGCGGGAGAGCCGGCGGCCGATGCCTATACGGCGATCGACGCCTTTGCCAAGCCCGACACAGATCTCAACCGGGGCCTGCGGGCGATCAAGGACAATGATCCGACCTTCGACCCGAAGACCTTCGTCGACGGCGCCAAGATGGCCTATGAGATGATCGTCATGGCCTACGCCGATGGCGACCGCAAAACCTTGAAGAACCTTTTGTCGCGCGAGGTCTATGACGGCTTTGTCGCGGCCATCGGCGACCGCGAGGCAAAAGCCGAAAAAATCCAGTCCTCCTTCGTCGGCATCGACAAGGCCGACATCGTTTCGGCCGAGATGAAGGGCAGCGAGGCGCACATCACGCTGCGCATTGTCAGCGAACTGATTTCAGCGACCCGCGACAAGGCCGGCGCCGTCATTGACGGCGATCCCGAGACCGTCGCCGAGGTCAAGGACGTCTGGACCTTCGCTCGTGACGCGCGCTCGCGCGATCCGAACTGGAAGCTCGTCGCCACCGAAGAAGAAGACTGAACTGGACGGCGGCGGGGGCTGTCGTGTCGCTTTCTCGAGTCTTCAGCGAAAAGTCCTTTGGCGAATTGCCGGGCTGGGACGAGGACGACCAACTCCCTGCCTTTGACGCCTTTCGCCGCTCGGCCTTTCATGTCCTGACGAAACCCTACCGCTCCGGCGCGCTCGGCGTCGATTTCGGCGCCTTTGCCGAAGCCTATGCCGCAGCGCGCACCGTTTCGCCGGCGAATCGGTTGGAGGCCCGAAGCTTCTTCGAGCGCTACTTTGTGCCGGCCCATATAGGGGCGGAAAACGGCGGCCCAGGCCTCGTCACCGGCTTCTACGAGCCGGAGGTCGACGCCTCGCCGGTGCGCACGCGACGATTTTCGGTGCCGTTGCTAACCCGCCCGGCCGACCTTGTCGACATCGACGATGGCAATCGTCCTTCCGGCATGGATCCTTATCTTGCCTTCGCTCGTGCGGCGCCGAACGACCCGGTCGAATATTTCGACCGCGGCGAGATCGAACGCGGCGCGCTCGCTGGACAAGGCCTGGAAATCGCCTGGCTCGCCGACAAGGTCGATGCCTTCTTCATCCACGTGCAGGGCGCGGCGCGGCTCAACATGACCGACGGGGAGCTTTGCCGCGTCACCTATGCCGCCAAATCCGGCCAGCGCTTTACCGGACCGGGCAAGATCCTGAGCGACGAAGGCGAGATCCCGCTGGAAAAAGTGACGATGCAGTCGATCCGTGCCTGGCTCAAGGCGCGTCCGGAGCGCGTCGACGAGATCCTTTGGCGCAACCGCTCCTACATCTTCTTCCGCGAGATGGGCGTCGACGACCCGGAGCTCGGCCCGGTCGCTGCCGCCAAGGTGCCGCTGACACCCTGCCGCTCGATCGCCGTCGACCGGCTGCTGCACACGTTCGGCACGCCCTTCCATATCGATGCGCCGTCGCTGACCGCCTTCGACGAAAAACCGTTCCGGCGGCTGATGATCGCACAGGACACCGGCTCAGCGATCATCGGGCCGGCCCGCGGCGATCTGTTCGCTGGGTCGGGCGATGCGGCCGGCGAGATCGCCGGCGTTATCCGCAACGCCGCCGATTTTTATGCGCTGATCCCCCGGCCGCTGGTTTCAGGAGCAGACCGATGACCCGGCGCATCGACAGGCTGAGCGAGGACGACCGGGTCCTGTGGAACCTGGTGGCGCGCACGGCAAAGCCGCTGAAGGGCAAGATCGCCGTCGATATTCCCAAGCTTGGGCCGGAGATCGACGAAACCAGGCAGGTGCCGCCGCCGGCACAGGTCGCGGGCAATGCTGCCGCGGTCGCGAAACCGAAGGCGCAGCATGTTTCCCACGCACTCGACGAACCGACGCTGGACAAGCTGTCGAAGGGCCGGCTGCCGATCGAGGGCCGCGTCGACCTGCATGGCCTGACCCAGGACGAAGCCTATTCGCTGCTGTTTTCCTTCCTGCACCGGGCGCATGCCGGCGGCATCCGCTATGTCCTGGTAATCACCGGCAAGGGCTCTTCGTCGGGCGGCGACGGCGTCTTGCGACGCGCCGTGCCGTCATGGCTGTCGACGCCCGCCTTCCGGCCCCTTGTCTCCAGCCACGACCATGCCGCCCGCAATCATGGCGGCTCGGGCGCGCTTTACGTCCGTCTGCGGCGGGCGCGCTCTTGAGGATGCGCCCATGAGGATGCGCCAATGAGGATGTGCTCGTGACCCCGTTCGGCGAAAAGCTTCGCGTGCTGCGAAACGAGCGCGGCGTCACCCAGAAGGACATGGCCAAGGCGATCGGCGTCAGCGCAGCCTATCTCTCGGCGCTCGAACACGGCCGCCGCGGTGCGCCGAGCTGGACGCTGATCCAGAAGATCATCGGCTATTTCAACATCATTTGGGACGACGCCGAGGAACTGGCGCGGTTGGCCCAAACCTCGCATCCGCGCGTCAGGCTCGACACGTCCGGCCTTAGCCCGGCGGCGACCGAGCTTGCCAATCTCCTGGCCGACAACATCGAAAAGCTCGACGAAGCCGAGCTTCGCCGCATCATTGCGTCGCTCCGCGCCGCGCTGAACCGGCCGAAATGAGTTGCTTTGTTACTGGACCGAGCCGACCAGAACCTGCTGGCCGCCGCGGATCGAGACCCAACGGCCGGTATTGTCGATCGCCTGCCGCTTGAGGAAACGATAGCCGGTCTGGTCCCAGGAACGGACCTGGTCGGTCAGATTGTCGAGGATGTAGTCGCCCTTGTCGGTGCGCACCGTCAGCACGGCGTGGCCTTCGCCATCCGGCTTGCGCACGACGGTCATCAGCAGATCGGCAAACGAGACGCCCAGCCGGTTCAGCTCACGGCGCTTTTCCAGGACATAGTCCTCGCAGTCGCCGACACCCTTGTCGGGATAGGCCCAGACCTCGTCCTTGCCGTAGATGTCGAAGTCGCTCTCAGGCTTGACGGCGGCGTTGACCTTTACCGTGACGCTGAGCAGCTTGCGCCACAGCGAGCCGGTCATGCTGGCGGGCGACAGATCCTTCGGGCGGATCGAGCATTCCGACGGGTAGGTCTTGCAGAAATCATAATGGCCGATCGGCTGCGACGTCGGACCACCTGTTATCATCGGGCTGGCTGCCGAGGCCGAACTGGCCCAACCTGCCGCCACAGTAAGTCCAGCCAGCGCGCACAGGCGTAGCGTTCTCGCCATTGGTGAGGAAATCATTGTCCCCGCTTGTCCCTTGTTGTTAACGAAACGTTAAGGGGTATTTACAGTCGGTGTCAATTATGAGGATGGATTGATTTTTGCGGCATGGTTACCTGCGTGGCGCCAACGCGACTATTGTGCAACAGGTCGACCGGCCGCACGGCCCCGCCAACCGATGATTTTGGCATTGACCGACCTGATGCGGATTGACGGGCATCATCGCTGGTCGCCTATTTCTTGCCGGTCCTGACCAGCTTGGGCTTCACCGCAACACGGTTCTGGCGGCCGTAGCTGGTAATGAAATCGACGATGCGCGGCACGATTTCGGAGCGGAAGCGCGAGCCGTTGAACACACCGTAATGGCCGACCGCCGGCTGCATGTAATGGGCGTGCCTGTCGGCCGGAATGTTGATGCAGAGGTCGTGCGCCGCCTTGGTCTGGCCAAGGCCGGAGATGTCGTCGTTCTCGCCCTCGACGGTGAACAGGGCGACATTGCGGATCGCCGAAGGGTCGACCGCCACACCGCGATGCGTCATTTCGCCCTTGGGCAAGGCCTGGCGGACGAAGACGGTATCGACGGTCTGCAGGTAGAATTCTGCCGTCAGATCCATCACCGCCAGGTATTCGTCATAGAATTCCCGGTGCTTCTCGGCATTGTCGCCGTCATGCTTCACCAGGTGCATGAAGAAGTCTTTGTGGGCGATGATGTGGCGATCCAGGTTCATGCTCATGAAACCCGAAAGCTGCAGGAAACCGGGATAGACCTCGCGGCCGAAGCCCGGCACCGGCCAGGGCGCGCGCATGATGACGTTGTCGCGGAACCAGTCGATGCCCTTTTCCTGGGCCAGCAAATTGACCGCCGTCGGGTTGCGGCGCGTGTCGATCGGGCCGCCCATCAGCGTCATCGTCGAGGGCACGAAAGGATCGCCCTTGGCTTCCATCAGCGCCACCGCCGCCAGCACCGGCACCGACGGCTGGCACACCGCCATCACGTGGGTGTCGGGTCCCAGCGCATGCAGCATGTCGACAATGTAGTCGACATAGTCGTCGAGGTCGAAGCTGCCGTCGGCAAGCGGCACCATCCGGGCGTCGACCCAGTCGGTGATATGCACGTCCGCATAGGGCAGCATCGCCTCGGCCGTGCCGCGCAACAGCGTCGCATAGTGGCCCGACATCGGTGCGACGATTAACAGCTTCGGATCCGGCCGGCGCCCGGCCGGGACAGCCCGCTCGAAACGGACCAGATTGCAGAACGGCCGCGACCAGACGGTGCGTTCGCTGACCTCGACGGTTTTCCAGTCGACCACGGTCTTGGTCAGGCCGAATTGCGGCTTGCCGTAGCGGCGTGTCGTGCGTTCGAACAATTCGGCCGTTGCCGCGACCGAGCGGCCCCAGGACGTGTGTGAAACCGGATTGAGCGGATTGGAGTAGAACAGGCGCACCGCATCGGCATAGAGGCGGGCCGGCTGCAAGGCGGCATGGTTCAGTTCGTAAAGCTGGTAGAACATCGAGAACCCCGCTGCCGACTGCGATCGAAGGGCCGACGAGCAGCGCCGAGCCTTGTCTTGCGGGAGGTTAGCAACAATTTGCTGCGATGCAATACGTCAACTTGCGTGATTTATGCTCATTCTTTCGTCCAAGATGTTGGGAATCCGCCTTCAACGGCAACAGCCGGCTCAATGTGCACCTGCGAAGGCGTAGCCAAGGGTACGCCTATCGGTGCGATCGTCGGAGGAGGTGTCCGGCCTGGCGCTCTGACTGTTAGACGCGTGCCATGCAGACGGCGGTATGGCCCGAGCTGATGAAGCCGAGCTGGCTGGCGGCGCCCTTCGACAGATCGAGCACGCGGCCCCTGATAAACGGGCCGCGATCGTTGATCCGCACGACGACGCTGCGGCCATTGTTGCGGTTGGTCACCTTCAGCTTGGTGCCGAACGGCAGGCTGCGATGCGCTGCGGTCAGCGCCGACGGGTTCATGCGTTCGCCGGAAGCGGTTCTGGAATGCAGTGAGTACCAGGAGGCACGGCCGCACTGAGCGGCGGCGCTGGCAGTGGATGCGCCGACCATCAGGCCAGCCGCGATCATGGCCGCGGCAAGCGCGGTCTGGTTGCTTTTGTTCATGTGTTGGGGACTGGCTCCGTTGACAGACCCGCAGCGGTTAGAGGCGAATGAGGCAGCAAATGCGGCAATGATCTGTCGGTTCCATGACAATGTTACACGTTTGGAGTCGGTGCGAAACAATTTGTCAGAGAGTTTCCGCAGAAAGGCACAGCTTCTTTGATGATCTTCGCATCGACCTCAGCACGTCTTGCACAAGATCAGAGATTTGCATCTAAGTAGAAGTTGGCCTGACCGGGCCGCTTCTTTCGCTGTTCCATTCCGGCAGGAGCGCGGCCGATGATCGACTTGGAAAGGAGTTTTAGCAATGAGATTGATCAAAAATCTGCTGGCGTTGATTGTGCTCGCCATCGGCGTGCTGTGGTCATTGCAAGGCATCGGCCTTATCGGCGGCAGCTTCATGACCGGCCAGTCGCAATGGCTCTATGTCGGCATCGTCACCGCGCTGGTTGGCTTGGCCGGCCTGGCCTGGGCGAACCGTTCGCGCGTTTGAGCAGGCGTCGATCCTCAGGCTCCCGCCAGAGCAGCGCACAGCGGACCTGTGGCGGCTGGTCACCGCGACCAGTATTGCCAGCCCCAGTAGAAACTTTCGTCGCGCGGCGGTAAGCGGTTGCGCTCCGCGTCCAGATGCACCGGCGTCGGCGCTTTGCGTTCGTCCTCAGGCGGCTGTTTGTCTCCGGCCTTGATCAGGCGGAGCCAATGGCCGAAACGCGCAAGCAGCACAGCGGTGGAATGGGGCATCGTCACGTCTCCGATCCGGTCACTCCCGCCCCGCCCACGGGACGAGCACCCGCTCGATCCTGCGGATGATGAATTCGAGCACGAAGGCAATGGCCGCGATCACCAGTATGCCCATCACCACCACGTCGGTGACGAGGAACTGGGCGGCGGACTGGATCATGAAGCCGAGCCCGCGCGTCGCCGCCACCAGCTCGGCGGCAACCAGCGTCGACCAGCCGGCGCCAAGCGCGATGCGCAGGCCGGTCAGGATCGAGGGCAGTGCGCTGGGTAGGATCACGTGCCGGACAAGCTGCGTGCGGGTCGCGCCAAGCGCGCGTGCCGCATTGATGCGTTCCTGCGAGACGCCGCGAACACCCGATGCCGTCGACAGCGCGACCGGCGCCAGCATGGCGATGGCAATCACCAGGATCTTGGACGGCTCGCCAATGCCGAACCAGATAATGATTAGTGGCAGATAGGCCAGCGGCGGGATCGGCCGCAGCAATTCGAGCAGCGGATCGAAGATGCCGCGCCCTATGATGCTGATGCCGATAGCCAGCCCGATGGGAACGCCGACGAAAACGGCCGCGATCAGCGCTGCAAATACCCGCCACAGACTGGCGGCGATATGCTGGAGCAGCGTCGCGTCGACAAAGCCGTCACGGGCGACGACGACAAATTTGTTCCAGACTGCCACGGGCGACGGCAGGAAAACCGGCGACACCAATTGCAGGCGGGCCGACAGTGCCCACGCCGCCAGCACCACCAGAACAGTGATCGCGCTGACCATGCGGGCCGAAACGCGGCTGCGTCTCGGCCGCGACCGCGACCATGGCACGGACAGCGCGTCGGCTCCGTCGTCGGCCTTGGAGCGCTGCGGCCGCTCGGTATAGGAGGTAACGGTCATGCTGCCTCTCCTTCGAAGATCGCATCGGTCAGCTCGCCGCGCGCCGCGGCGAAGGCGGGATCGGCCTTGATGCTGCGAATGGCCTCGCCGGCTGCATAGCGCCGGCTGAAGCCGGTTTCGAAACTCCGCACCACCCGCCCAGGGTCGGGAGCCAGCACAATGATGCGGGTTGCGAGCACCAGCGCTTCCTCGATGCCGTGCGTCACCATCAGCACGCCGACATTGCTTGCCGTCCACAGATCGAGCAGCGTTGTCTGCATGCGTTCCCGTGTCAGCGCATCGAGCGCGCCCAGCGGCTCGTCGAGCAGCAGGAATTGCGGCTCGGCCGCCAGCGCCCGGGCCAGGCCGACGCGCTGGCGCATGCCCCCGGAAAGCTCCCAGATGCGCTTGTCGCCGGCACCGTCGAGCTTCACCAGCGCCAGCAGCGCATCGGCGCGCCGCGCCCGTTCACTTGGCCCGACGCCGCGCAGCCTGAGCGCAAAGGCGACATTTTCCCGCGCGGTCAGCCACGGAAACAGCGCGTCGTTCTGGAACACGACGGCGCGGTCCGAGCCTGGCGCCGTGATCGGCCTGCCGCCTACCGTGGCGCTGCCGCGCACAGGCTCGACCAGGCCCGCAGCGACATTGAGCAGCGAGGTCTTACCGCAGCCGGAGCGGCCGACCAGGACAACGAAGTCATCCTTGGCGACGTCAATCGACACGCGTTCGACGGCCGGCGCCGGCTGGCCTTCATAATGAATCGAGACTTTGTCGAGCAGGAGATGCGTCATGTGGCGTCGCCGATATTCTGAATCTGCAGGCAACGCGCGCGTCAGGGAAGGGAGGACGCGCGCATTGAGCGGTCGCTAATTCGAGGCAAGCGCCTCGCCGACATATTTCGACGACACGTATTTCGAATAATCCGGCAGCACGGCGTCGATCTTGCCCTGCTCCTTGAGGAAGGCCGACGTCGCCTCGACTGCCTTGACCGTGCCGCCACCGAGGAACTTGTCCGAGGCCTGCTCCTCGAGCGTCGGGAAGACATAGCCCCTCAGCAGTTGCGGCACGTCTTCGAGCTTGGCCCCGGTGATCCTGGCGATCTTGGCCGCTTGCGGCGAGGACACCGACCATTGATCCGGCTTGGCCAGGAATTCGGCATAGGCAGCGCCCGTCATTTTGACGAAGTCGCGCACCGCCTCCGGGTTCCTTTCGGCGAAGTCGGTGCGCACGATCCAGGCGTCGAAAGTCGGCGCGCCCCAGGCGGCGACCTGCGAGGAATCCAGCACGACCTTGCCCGACGTCTTGATCTGGCCGAGTGCCGGATCCCAGACATAGGCGGCGTCGATGTCGCCGCGCGCCCATGCCGCCGCGATCTCCGGTGGCCGCAGATTGAGAATATCGACCGACTTCGGCTCGACACCCTCATGCTTCAGCGCCGCAAGCAGGCTGTAATGCGTCGTCGAGACGAAGGGTACCGCCACCTTCTTGCCGGCAAGGTCGGCGACCTTCTCGATGCCGGCGCCGTTGCGGGCGACAAGGGCCTCGGATTCGCCGATCAGCCCGACAATGAAGATGGTCTGGATGGGAAGCTCGCGGCTCGCCGCCGCCGCCAGCGGGCTCGAGCCGACATAACCGATGTCGACCGAACCGGAAGCGACGGCGGCGATCACGTCGGCGCCGGAATCAAATTTCCGCCAGTCGATTGCCGCCTTGGTCGCGCTCTCATAGGCGCCGTCGGCCTGCGGCACCTTCGAGGGTTCGACGACCGTCTGGTAGCCGATAGTGATCTTGAGGTCCTTCGCATGGGCTGGGCCGAGAAAGCCGGCACCAGCCAGAGCCGCCGAGGACAGGAGAACGACGCGTCGCGAAATAGTGGACATGAAAGGCTCCTTGAAAAGAGAAAAATCGGATCGCTCCCTCATAGTCAGCTAAGTCTATAAGGCTTGTAGAGTTAAATCCTTCCAACCATTGCCGTCTTGTTAGAAAAAAGCCGTGAGTGGCGCGGCGCGAAGGCGGATATGGCGGCTGCAGCGGGCCTCGGCCTAAGGTCTGTTGACGGTCAGGTCAGCCGAAACAGAGACGGAATGGCGCGCACTATTGGATCTGCATTCATTGGTCAGTATAGCGGCATCGATCCTCGGGTCTCCGCTGCGTCGCTGCTTTGAACAATGGCGCAGCACCTCAATTGCCTTCTTGGCTCCACCTCGCCTCTGGCTTCGCTGTCCGTTGGAGCGACCGGCGATTGCGCCCTCAGCCGCAAACAAGAATTTTCCGTTTTGGCCCGTTCACCGGCAAATCCATGCTGCGAACGGCCGAACAATTGAAAGCGAATTTCCTGTGCTCGGGGTTAAGTCTAGTATTCTTATGGACATTGAAGGAACGGAGAGGACGATGAACGACGCCACCCTCCTTGTTGCCACGCGCGGCATGCTTTGGCCTTCAAATTCAGGGACAGAAGCTGCTGTCGGCCGGTCGGGACATTCCTGTCGCCGGCCAGTTTGCCGGTGTCCCATTGGCGGCGGCTCCTGTGCTCGTAGGGCACAAGCCCCGGCCAAAATGGCCATTGCGGCTTGAAAACGAAACAAAATCAACGTTTCTTGGCTTGTATATCATGTCACTAGAATTTATCTGTAGTGACAGCTTGGACGCGGCGGGGAGGCACGCCAGGCGTTTCGCAACCGATGGCCTTGGGTCATCGCATGACAGAGAAACGTTCGGGTTATGCTCACGAAAAAAGGTAAGTACGGCCTCAAGGCGCTCGTTCATCTGGCGCGCCTGCCGGTTGGACAGCTCGCCTTCGTCAACGACATCGCCCGCGCAAACAATATTCCGAAAAAGTTCCTCGATGCCATCCTTGGCGAATTGCGCAATGCCGGTTTCGTCCAGAGCCGCAAGGGCAAGGAGGGCGGTTATCGCCTGGCGCGCCCAGCGGACGAGATCAAGGTCGGGCACGTCGTGCGCGTGCTCGACGGGCCATTTGCCCCCATTCCTTGCGCCAGCCGCACCCAGTATCAGCGCTGCGAAGATTGCAACGAGGCGACATGCCAAGTCCGACATCTGATGCTGGAGGTCCGGCAGGCCATCGCCGAGGTGCTGGACCAGCGCAGCCTCGCCGAGATGCGCGACATCGCCGGCGACGAAGACCTTTCGGTGCCGTTGAAAATCCAGGCCTGAATCAACAAAGCCTGACCCGAGAATTCCGGAACCAATGGCTCCCAAGACAATTGGTGCGCGCATGACCGGACGCGCAAATTCGATCATTCCAACTTCGATCATCATTGTCGGTGGCGGCGCCAGCGGCGTCGTGCTTGCCGCGCATCTGCTGAAGTCGCCCAATCCCGATCTCCGCGTCAGCCTGGTCGAAAAACGCCCGCATTTTGGGCAAGGCATGGCCTATTCAACGCTGCTCTCAGCCCATGTGCTGAATGTCAGCGCGTTGGGCATGAGCGCCTATGCCGACGATCCCGGCAATTTCTCGCGCTGGCTACTTGAACGCGGCCTGGCAACGCCGGAACAGGCACCGGTCTATGCGCCGCGCAGCGTCTACGCCCGCTATCTCAAGGAGCTGCTCGACGAACTCGAGGCGCGTGAGCAGCAGACGGGCCGGCTGCGCCTGATCCGCGAGGAGAGCCTGTCGATCTCGCCGACCGCGTCCGGCGTCGAGGTGGCGCTGGCCAACGGCACCAGCGTGGTTGCGCATCTTGCCGTGCTGGCGACCGGCCATGACGAGGAGCCGGGGGCGGGGCAGGGCCACGCGATCAGGATGGGATCCGAGGCCGACAGCGCGCTCGACCCCGAAGCCCGAGTCCTGGTGCTGGGCACGGGGTTGAGCATGGTCGATGCCTTTCTGTCGCTCGAGCAGCGCGGTCATCGCGGCGCGATCGTCGCGGTGTCGCGGCGCGGCCTGCTGCCTTCGCCGCATCGCAAGGGCAATCCCATCAAGCTCGACGTTGCCGATATCCCGCTCGGCACCCAGCTTTCCTATTTCGTCGGCTGGTTCCGCGACCTGATCCGGGAAAACCAGAAGGCCGGCATCGACTGGCGCGACGTCGTCGACGGTCTGAGGCCCTTCAACCAGAAGATCTGGCAGAACTGGCCGTCCTCGGCCAAGCGCCGCTTTGTCGAGCACACCAAGGCGTGGTGGGACATCCACCGCCATCGCATGGCGCCGCAAGTCTACGCCCGCGTTACGGAGGCGGTGCAGGCCGGCCGCATCCGGCTTGTCGCCGGCCGCATCGTCGACATCGCCGCAGGCTACACCGTAGAGGTCCAGTCCCGCCACACGCAGCGCCTCGAAAGGTTCGATGTCGCCCGCATCTATGATTGCACCGGCATCGCCAGGGATATCTCGACCACCTCGAACAGCGTGGTGCGGTCGCTGGTCGACCGTGGGCTGGCACGGCCGGATCCGCTGCGGCTCGGCCTCGATGTGACCGCGGACTGCGAGGTCATCGCCGGCGATGGCACAGTATCGGCCAAGATTTTGGCGGTCGGGCCGCTGACGCGCGGCACCTTCTTCGAGATCGACGCCATTCCCGATATTCGCGTGCAGTGTGCGCGGCTAAGCAAGCGATTGCTCGGATAAGGCCCCCTTTGTCTTGACGCAATTTCGGATGCAAGACCGCCGCCGTTGGGTGAAAAGATCTCGACCGCATAACCTCGCGGTGAAGGCGAACCAGGGTGCGGGAGCTAGCTCCGCCAGAAGCCGACCGGCCAGCCCGTGGTGGTCGAGACAGCCGGGTTGGCGATGACGATCGCCACACGTTTCGGCTGTTGCGCGTTGACCGGATTGGCGTCGCGTACGCTCATCTTCGTTCTCCTCCATGGATTTTGTGGCCGGCGAGGCCGTGAGCCGCGACCCCTGGCCAGATGACCGGGCGAATTCTGCTTCCGTCGTCACCATGCCTTGCCTACCATGGCGCATGACCCAACGCGGAAGACTCTACGGCTGCCCGGTCGAGTTCGCGCTCGACGCGCTCGGCGGCAAATGGAAGACGGTGATCCTGGCGCACGTCAAGGAACAGCCGATGCGCTATTCCGACCTGCGCCGGCTGATCCCCTCGCTCTCGGACAAGATGCTGACGCAGCGCCTGGCCGAGCTTGTCGAGATCGGCTTCGTCACGCTCGAGATGTCGCCCGACGGCAAGGGGCGCTACGCCTTGACCGGGCGCGGTGAAGATCTCGCCGCCGCGCTCCAGGCGCTCTACGACTGGGGAAGCGTGCATGGCCGCGCCGAGGGCGTGCGTTTTCGCACCGATAGCGCAGCCACCTAGATCAATTCCGGGAAGCGCGGAGCGGTTTTCTGTCCGCAATTGCGAGACAAAGCGATGGAGCGGTTCGACGTTTGCGTGAAAGGGTGGATCGCTCTAGCAAGCCGACTGTCCTCAACCCGGTCCGGCAAGCGCGCTGCAGAAGCTGGCGACATCGGTGACAACGGCTTCGCCGAGGAAGCGTAGCGTCGCCATCGAGCGGTCGCGCGCCTCGCGGTTGCCGAAGCCACAGGCATCCTCGATGACCACGGCGACAAAGCCATTGTCGGTCGCCTGGCGAACGGTTGGCTCGATGCCGATCTCCATGGCGATGCCTGCGAGCGCTATCGTGCGCACGCCGCAATCGCGCAAGGCAAAGCCGAGCGCGGTGGAATCGAAGGCCGACATCGTGAGCTTGTCGAACACCGCCTCGTCATCGCGGGGTTCCAGCTCGGGCACGATCCGCGTCGCTTCGGCGTCGCGCGGGAACCACGGCTCAACTGTGTCGGGGCTGTCGCGCCGCTGCCAGGCCATGGCGGTGCGCAGCTGCGTCGCGCCCATCCATTTGCGCGGCAGCGACAGATGGCGCGTGAACGCCACCCGCATTCCGGCCACGCGCGCCGCTTCCAGCACCGTGCCGGTGCGCTCGACGATGGTGGCGGCGCCGGCCACCTGGCGGCAGATGCCGACCTGCATGTCGTAGACCACCAGCGCCGTGCGGCGCGGATCGCACCACTCAGCCAGGCTGGCCGGGATTTCGATCCCGTCGCGCGACCGGATCATGCCGCCGTCCGGTCCCACGGCTTGGCGATGTCGACGGTCGGGTCGAACAGGAATTCCAGCGGCAATGGCGCGTCGAAGGCGATGAAGTGCCATTCCAGCAGCCCGGCCTTGGACAGCGGGAAGTCCTCGGTGTAGCGCCGCGCTTCCGCGACGCTGTCGAGCTCGAAGACGATGATGACGCCGCCAATATCGCCGCGCGCATAATTCTCGCGCACGATCCCCGCCTTCCAGAGCCGCCAGACGTTCGACACTTCGTCGCGCAAATAAGGCCGCAGGTCGTCGAGCGTGACGCCGGGCTTGAAATTGTCATAGGCAAGAATCTTCATCGGCCATTCCTTGCATTGCTGTTCGACCAGCGCCGGGTAGCATGGCGGAATCAGCGGCGGCAACGAACGAGATGGTGCGTTGAAACGGCCGCACGATTGCCGTTCTGTGCCGTGCGACCCTACGGACGGCCAGGCGGCCGCGGTATAGTTTTCGCTGAGGAGGAAAAGCGCAGTGACCATCGAAAGGCTGAACCCCGAGGGCATGCACAGCAACCCGGCCTATTCGCAAGGCGTGTCGCTGCCGCCATCCGCGCGCATCGTGCTGGTCGGCGGCCAGAATGGGGTCGACGCGCAAGGCCGGATCGTCGCCAGGGACGATCTCGCTGCGCAGACCGCTTAGGCGCTCTCCAACCTGGCAAAGGTGCTCGAAGCCGGTGGGGCAAAGCCTGAAGACCTCGTCAGCCTCTCGGTCTATATCGCCGGCGACCTGGACATAGGGCCGGCCTTCGGCGCCTGGATGGCCTTCTGGGCAAACCGCGGCGTGCCCCGATCATCAAAGTGCTGCGCGTCGCCGGCCTCGGTAATCCGGATTTTCTGATCGAGATCGAAGCCCAGGCCGCGATCGCCTGAACCCTAAGCAGGTTCTGCAAATCTTTTGCCCAGCCTCGAGGCTGGCGAAGCTTTCGCGAAATTCCATTCCCCTGCTGGCGGCCGGATTGGCACGATCTATCTTCTTTACAACTGCAAACGGCTGGAAAAGACGGTAGGTTGCCGTCTTCCAGGGCGGTTGCTCATTCTGGCAACGGAGCATCTGACATGAGCAAGCACAAGATCGTGGCACCGGACGACGCATCGTCCCGCTTGCGCCCGCCCTATGCCTCGGTTCTCGATCTGATCGGGCAGACGCCGGTCGTCGAGCTGACCAAATTCGACATCGGCAAGTGCCGGCTGTTCATCAAGCTCGAAAGCCAGAATCCCGGCGGCTCGATCAAGGACCGCATCGCGCTGTCGATGATTGCCGCCGCCGAAAAACAGGGCAGACTGAAGCCCGGCGGCACCATCGTCGAGGCGACCGCCGGCAACACCGGTCTCGGCCTCGCCCAGGTCGGCATCCCCAAGGGCTACCGCATCATCCTCGTCGTTCCCGACAAGATGTCCCGCGAAAAAATCCAGCATTTGCGCGCGCTCGGCGCCGAAGTGCGCATGACGCGCTCCGATGTCGGCAAGGGCCATGCCGAATATTACCAGGACATGGCCGAAAAGATCGCCGTCGAGCTGCCCGGCGCCTTCTATGCCAACCAGTTCGCCAACCCGGCCAATCCGCTGGCTCATGAAACCACGACCGGACCGGAAATCTTCCAACAGCTCGAAGGCGACGTCGACGCGGTTGTCGTCGGTGTCGGCTCCGGCGGCACGCTGACCGGGCTCGGCCGCTATTTCGCGAAAGTCTCGCCGAAGACCGAGATGATTTTGGCCGATCCGGTCGGCTCGGTGCTGGCGCCTTTGATCAAGACCGGCAAGATGGTAGAGGCCGGAAGCTGGACCGTCGAAGGCATCGGCGAGGATTTCGTCCCGCCCAATGCCGATCTGTCGCTGGTCAGGAAGGCCTATTCCATCCCCGACAAGCAGAGCATGCTGGCGGTGCGCGACCTGCTTTCGAAGGAAGGCATCCTCGCCGGCTCGTCTTCCGGCACGCTGCTTTCGACGGCGCTCCGCTATTGCCGCGAGCAGACCGTGCCGAAGCGCGTCGTCACCTTCGTCTGCGACAGCGGCAACAAGTATCTGTCGAAAGTGTTCGACGACTTCTGGTTGGCCGAACAGGGCCTTGCCGAGCAGGAGCAGCATGGCGATTTGCGCGATCTGGTGATGCGCTCGCATCGCACCGGCGACACCGTGTATGTCGGCCCCGACGAAAGCCTGCTCAACGCCTATGGCCGCATGCGCCGCTCGGATGTTTCGCAGCTGCCGGTGCTGGACGAGGGCAAGCTCGTCGGCATCATCGACGAAAGCGATATCCTGGCCAAGGTCGAAGGCCCCTATGACAGCCGCTGGGACCGCTTCAAGGCCCCGGTCAGTACGGCCATGACCTCTACCCTGCACACGCTGCAGGCCAGCCAGACGCTGGATGCGCTGCTGCCGGTGTTCGACCGCAACGAGGTCGCTATCGTCTTCGATGGCGACGAATTCATTGGCCTGATAACCCGTATCGACCTGATCAACCATCTGAGGCGCGCCCGATGACCGTCAAAGCCACCGTATCGGGCAGGAACCGCCTCGCCTTCTCGACGCGCACCATCCATGGCGGCCAGAGCCACGACCCGACGACGGGCGCGGTGATGGTGCCGATCTACGCGACCTCGACCTATGGCCAGCAGAGCCCGGGCGTGCACAAGGGTTTTGAATATGCCCGCAGCCAGAACCCGACCCGCTTTGCCTTCGAGCGCGCTGTGGCCGACCTCGAAAGCGGCACAGCCGCCTTCGCCTTCGCTTCGGGGCTGGCGGCGATCGCCACTATTTTCGAACTGCTCGATTCCGGCGCCCACATCGTCGCCACCGACGACATCTATGGCGGCACGTTTCGGCTGCTTGAGCGGGTGCGCAAGCGCTCGGCCAACCTCCAGGTCGACTTCGTTGACTTCACTGATCTTGCCGCGGTCGAAGCGGCGATCCGCCCGGAAACCAAGCTGCTCTGGGTCGAGACGCCGACCAATCCACTGCTGCGTGTCGTCGATCTCGAAGGCGTCGCGGCATTGGCCAGGCGCAAAGGCGTGCTGTCGGTCGCCGACAACACTTTCTGCAGCCCCTATCTGCAGCGGCCGCTGGAGCTCGGCATCGATATCGTTGTTCACTCGACGACGAAATACCTCAACGGCCATTCCGACATGGTCGGCGGCGTCGCCGTGGTCGGCGACAACAAGGATCTCGCCGATCGGCTGAAGTTCCTGCAGAACGCCATCGGCGCCATTTCCGGGCCATTCGACAGTTTCCTGGCGCTGCGCGGCCTGAAGACGCTGGCGCTGAGGATGGAGCGTCATTCGTCGAACGGCCAGAAGATCGCGCACTGGCTGGAAAGCCGCCCCGACATCCGCCGTGTTATCTATCCCGGCCTGCCCAGCCATCCGCAGCACGCCATCGCCAGGCGGCAGATGCACGCCTTCGGCGGCATGATCACCATCGAGCTCGACCGCGACCTCGCCGGCACCAAGCGCTTCCTCGAGCACACGCAACTGTTCACGCTGGCCGAAAGCCTCGGCGGCGTCGAAAGCCTGATCGAGCACCCCGCACTGATGACGCACGGCTCGATCCCGGCGAAAAAACGCGCGGAGATCGGGATATCCGATTCGCTGGTGCGCTTGTCGGCCGGCATCGAGGATGGCGACGATCTGATTGCGGATCTGGATCAGGCGCTGGCGAGTTGAGCCCGGTAACAAGAAACCTTGCGAGACGTCGGCAGGACAGAGGGGGGTGAAGGATCACCGACAAGCGACAATTGTTCTGTGTCGCGCCCCGCACGCTATTCCGTTGACCCAGGCCAATTCTGCCTGAATTGTAGCGACCCGATCCTCCCGGCTCCGGAAGCTATGAACAACCGACAACGCAACCAACCGACGGCAAGCGAAGCCCCTCTCACCTTCGCCGTCCTGGTCTTCCCTGGCTTTCCGATGATGGCGTTCAGCTCGGTGATCGAGCCGCTCCGCGCCGCCAACGTGCTGGCGAAGCGGAACTGCTATCGCTGGATAATCGTCGGCGCCACCGAAGGCCCGGTCGAGGCTTCTAATGGCGTCGTCATCCAGCCCGGCTTTGCCGCCCATGACGCGCCGAAGGTCGATCGTGTCGTCGTCTGCTCGGGCGGCGATGCCGATCATCTCGTCGCGCACGATGCGGTGAGCTGGATCCGCAGGAGCCTGCGCGGCGGCGCCCATATCGGCGCGGTGGCGGATGCCGCCTTCTTCCTGGCTCGGGCCGGCCTGCTCGACGGCCATGCCTGCACCTTGCACTGGACCAGCCAGGGGGCTTTCATCGAAGCGTTTCCGGATATCGAGCTCAGGCGCGATCTCTATGTCATCGACCGCAAGCGCTTCACCTCGGCCGGCGGCGTCGGCAGTCTCGACATGATGCTGGAGATCATCACCAACGATTATGGCGCCGAGCTTGCGGCCGGCGTCGCCGAATGGTTCGTGCACAGCCCGCTGCGCTCCAGCGTCGACCGCAAGCTGATGCCGCTCAGGCTGCGGACCGGCGTGCAGAACGAACTGGTGCTGTCGGCCATCGCCATCATGGAGGATGCGGTCGAAGAGCGGCTCGGCATGGCGGAACTGGCCAACAAGCTCGGCGTCTCCTCCGATAAGCTCGAACGCAATTTCCGCTCCGAACTCAGCATCTCGCCCAACGGCTACTACCGCCGTCTGCGCCTCAAGCGCGCCGCCGACCTGCTGGCGCATTCGACGCTGATGGTGCGCGACGTGGCGCTGGCCTGCGGCTTCGCCTCGATGTCGAGCTTTGCCCGCGCGTTCCGGGAGGAGCATGGCCACGCGCCGAAGGTGATGAGGAGGCACTAGCGGCGTTAATCGCTCCACGCTGAGTTCCCGCCCACCCCCCTCTGGCCTGCCGGCCATCTCCCCCTCAAGGGGGGAGATTGGTAGCTTCGCAAGCAAAGCTCACTCGACAACTTTGGAGATTGGCGAAAGCTGAAGTGACGTCCAATCTCCCCACCTGAGGGGGAGATGGCCGGCAGGCCAGAGGGGGTGCTGTCCGGCCAGCCTGTCTACGGCATCCAGCACAACATTTGCGGTTTTCCGCACAACGCCCGCACGTCCTTTGCTCCATGGTCTCGCTTCCAGGAGGCACCCATGAGCATCGTCGTTTTCGACCCCGACAGCACCGAGGACGTTGACTTCAAGGACCGCATGCGGCATCCGGCTGCGGCCGATCCGGCCGGCGGCATGTGGTTGTCGGATACCGAGCCGTCCTTCATCAATGCCGACGCGCTGCGCAAGGGGCGACTGGTCAAGCTGCGCGCGTGGATGCGCGAGGCCGGCTATGGCGGCGTCGTGCTGTTCGACCCCTACAACCAGCGCTACGCCACCGGCTCGCGCAACATGTTCGGCTATTTCCTGCGCAACTCGACGCGCTACTTCTTCATCCCGACCGAAGGGCCGATCGTGTTGTTCGAATATCCGCAGAGCTACCATGTCTCGATGGTGCTCGACACGATCGACGAGGCGCGGCCGTCGAAGCTGGTCTGGTCTTCGGTGTCGGGCCGTGACGACGAAACAGCCGGCCCGTTCGCCGATGAGATCGCCGAATTGCTCAAGGCGCATGGCGGCGGCTCGATGAAGCTCGGGCTCGACCGCTGCAGCCATCTGCAGGCACTGGCGTTGGAAAAGCGCGGCTGCGACGTCCGGGATTGCCAGGGCGAGATTTTGGCGGTGCGCGCGGTCAAGACGCCAGAGGAAGTAAAATGCCTGCAGGTGTCGATGGCTGGCGCCGAGGCTGCGGTCTATGCGGTGCGCGAGGCGATCAAGCCCGGCGTATCCGAAAACGAGTTGTTCGCCATCATGTATGGCGAGGTGATCCGCCAGGGCGGCGAATTCATCGAAACCCGTTTACTGACCTCGGGCCAGCGCACCAACCCATGGTTCAATGAGGCGAGCGGCCGCAAGATCAGGCCGGGCGAACTTCTGGCGCTCGATACCGACACGATCGGCTGCTACGGCTATTATTCGGACTTTTCGCGCACCTTCCGCTGCGGCCCGGGCAAGCCGACCGATTATCAGAGATCGCTCTACCGCATGGCGCACGATCAGGTTCAGCACAACATCGGGGTCGTCAAGCCGGGCATGGCGTTTCGCGAGATTGCCGAAAAGGCCTGGAAGATCCCGGACCGCTTCGTCGACCAGCGCTACACCTCGGTCATGCACGGCGTCGGCATGCATGGCGAGACGCCGTTCATCGCGCATGCCATGGATTACGAGACCTATGGCCGCGACGGTGTCATCGTGCCCGGCATGGTGGTCAGCGTCGAAAGCTATATCGGCGAAAAGGGCGGCCGCGAGGGCGTCAAGCTGGAGGACGAGATCCTGATCACCGAGACCGGCACCGAACTCCTGTCGCGCTTTCCCTATGAGGACGATTTCCTTGACAGGCACGTTTGAGTGCTGACAGGCAGTTTTGCATGAAAAGCCCGATCTCGATCAAGCGCGGCAAGGCGGCGGCGGTGTTCATCGATCTCCAGGAGGAGCATCGGCGGGACAAGCGCTATCTGGTCGAAGGCTATGGCGACATTCTCGCCAACGTCCAGCGGCTGCAGCAGGCGGCTCGGGCCAACAATGTGCCCCTGTACCACTGGGCCTATATCGTCGATCTCGCCACGGCACGGCCGTTCCACCCGGTCGAGGCCAACGGCAAGTCGGCGTTTTCCGACAAGGACGATCCACTGACGGCGATCTGTCCGGAAGTGGGCCCGGCGACAGGCGAGACGATGCTGGTCAAGACCGATGCCAGCGCCTTCCGCGCGGGGCCTGCCGCCGAGCGGCTGAAGGCCGATGGCGTCGAGTGGCTGGTCGTTGCCGGCGTCTGGACCGAGGCCTGCATCGATGCCACCGTAAAGGACGCGGTGGCGCTCGGGTTTCGCGTGCTGCTGGTCAAGGATGCCTGCGGCAGCGGCAGCACGGCGATGCATCAGACGGCCATTCTCAATCTCGCCAACCGGCTCTATGGCGGCGCCGTCACCACCACCGACGGCGCCTGTCGGCTGCTGGCCGGCGAGACGGTCGAAGGCTGGCAGGTCGAGGGCTCGGTGCCATTGCGCTTCAGCTACGAAAACGCCGCCCGCCTCTACGCCGAGCTCTGAGCGGGACCGCGCCGCGATGATCACCGAGGCCGATCGACCAGAAACGACAGAGCGCGGAAAATACCAAACGCTGCTCGATCCGGAGCTGTGGGCCTATATCGACCGGGTCAATGAGTCGTATCCGCCCGAGATCGTCTACATGCCGATCGACAGGCAGCGGGCGGTCTATGACGCCATGTGCCGGGCGTTCCGCGAGCCCTATCCGTCCGGTGTCAAGGCCAGCGACAGCGCGGTTCCTGCCATTGACCATGCGATCCCGGTCCGGCGTTACCAGATGGCGGGCACGGCGCCACAAGCGATGGTCGTCTATTATCACGGCGGCGGCTTCGTCCTTGGCGGGCTCGACAGCCATGACGACATCTGCGCCGAGATTTGCGCCGGCACTGGCTTTCCCGTTCTGTCCGCAGACTACCGGCTGGCGCCCGAGCATCTGCATCCGGCGGCCTTCGAGGATGCGCTGGCCGTATTCGAATGGGCTGCGGCGACGACCGGCCTGCCGCTCGTACTCTGCGGTGAGAGTGCCGGCGGCAATCTTGCTGCCGCAGTGGCGCAGGCGACACGCCGCCATCCTCGCCATGCGATCGGCCAGGTGCTGATTTATCCCGAGCTCGGCGGTGACGAGCTAGACGGCCCCGAGCTGGACAGCAAAGAGCGCGCCGGCTCCTATGTCGAGCACGCAGAGGCGCCACTGCTGACATTGCGCGACGTCGAATTCTATCGGCATATCCGGGCAGGGAAGGGGCAGTCGCCGGAAGACCCGACATTTTCGCCGCTCGGCGATACGGACTTCTCTGGCCTGCCGCCGACCGTCGTCATCACTGCCGAATGCGACCCGCTGTCGGCTGACGGCAAGGCCTATCGCGATCGCATCCTTGCCGCCGGCGGCAAGGCATGGTGGCGCGAAGAGCCGCGGCTGGTGCACAGCTTCCTGCGCGCCCGCAAAACCGTACCGCGCGCCGGCCAGGCGTTTGAGCGCATAATCGCGGCAATAGCCGCGCTGGGCGGAGGTGATTGGCCTGAGTGACGCGGACCGTCCTCCAATCTCCACTGTCGCGGAACAGCGCACAACAACTGCGGAAACCCGAACACTGCTTCGGTCAGGCCAGCCCTATCATCACGCCACGTAAGGAGCCCGCATCCGCGATGCGCCGGCCCGACAGGGAGGATTTACGATGAAGTTCATGCTGACCGACCGGAAATTGCATCCGCAGGCGGAGCCCGTCGCCGATGGCTTCAAGAAAGGCCAGATGAACCGGCGCGAATATCTCGCCACCATGGCTGCGCTCGGCGTCAGCGCTGCCGGCGCGCTGGCGCTGGGCGGGCTTGCGCCGTCACCGGCCAGGGCCGAGGAACCGAAGCGCGGCGGCATCTTGCGTGTCGCCATGAACGTCAAGGGCTGGAAGGATCCGCGCACTTTCGACGGCGTCGAGATGTCCAACGTCGCCCGCCAGTGCAACGAATATCTGGTGCGCTGGAAGCGCGACTTCACCTTCGAGCCATGGCTGCTCGAGAGCTGGGAAACCAGCGACGACGCCCGCGTGCTGACGCTGCATGTCCGCAAGGGCATCACCTGGTCGAACGGCGACACCTTCAACGCCGACGACGTGATCCACAATCTGACGCGCTGGTGCGATGCGTCCGTCGCCGGCAATTCGGTCGCCGCGCGCATGGGCGCACTGGTCAACGCCGATACCAAGAAGGCCGTCGACGGCGGCATCGAGCGCGTCGACGATTTCATCGTCCGGCTCAATCTGCCCAAGCCCGACATTTCGCTGATCGCCGGCATGGCCGACTATCCGGCGCTGATCATGCACCGCAGCTATGAAGGCGACGGCGATCCGCTGAAGGCATTGGCGATCACTACCGGGCCTTGCGAACTCGTCGCATGGGACGCCGAGGTCGGCGCCGAAGTCCGCCGTAAGGACAAGCCATGGTGGAAGGGCGACTTCTACCTCGACGGCATCAAATGGGTCGACTACGGCTCCGATCCCAACGCCATGCTGTCGGCCTTCGAATCGGGCGAGATCGACACCGACCATGAAACCGCCTCCGACACGGTTGCGCAGACCGACTCCATGGGCCTGAGCAATTCGGAAATCGCCACCGGCTCGACCATCGTCGCGCGTTTCAACATCGGCAATCCGCCCTATGACGACATCAAGGTGCGCCGCGCCGCCCAGCTCGCGGTCGACAACGCCGCCGTGCTGAAGATCGGCATGGACAATCGCGGTAAGCCTGCCGAGAACCATCACGTCGGGCCGATGCATCCCGAATATGCCGATATCGGCCCGGCCGTCCGCAACACCGATCAAGCCAAGGCCCTGCTCGCCGAGGCCGGCAAGGCCGACCACGAATATGAACTCATCTCGGTCGACGTCGACTGGCAGAAGAGCACCGGCGACGCCATCGCCGCGCAGATGCGCGAGGCCGGGCTGAAGATCAAGCGCACTGTGCTGCCGGCCGCGACGTTCTGGAACGATTGGAGCAAATATCCCTTCTCCTGCACGGAATGGCTCGGCCGGCCGCTCGGCGTCCAGGTGCTGGCGCTCGCTTATAAGTCTGGCGCCGCGTGGAACGAGAGCGCCTATGCCAATCCGGAGTTCGACACTCTGCTCGACAAGGCCCTAGCGATGCCTGATCCCGGCGCCCGCAAGGAGCTCATGGCCAAGATCGAACAGAATCTGCGCGATTCCGGCGTTATCATCCAGCCCTACTGGCGCTCGGTTTACCGCACCTACCGCAAGGGCGTCCATGGCTGCGAGCAGCACCAGTCGCTCGAGCAGCATTTCGAGAAGGTCTGGCTCGATGCCTAGTCTCGCCGCTCGAAAGAAAGGCCGGCGTTAGCCCGTCGCGTCCGTCGCTGAAATCTCCTGCCCGAGCCGCACCGTTTCCCGGATCAGCAGGTCAAGATCGTCGCGACGGGTGCGGTGGTTGTTGATCGCCACCCTGAGGCAATGCTGGTCATGCACTGTCGTGTCGGAAATGGCGGCGATGCCTTCTTCCTGCAGCCTCAGCATGATCTCGGTGTTGAGCGCCTTCTGCCTCTCTCCCGTCTGCCCGTCGCCGCGGTGGCGAAAACAAACGATGTTAATGTTCACCGGTGCCACCAGTTCGAGAGCCGGTTCCGCCTCGATCAGCGCGCTGAGATGATGTCCCTGCGCAATGTTCTGATCGATCAGCCGGCCGAACTTTTCGATGCCGTGCTCTCTCAGCGCCATCCACACCTTCAGCGCGCGGAAACCGCGTGACGTCTGCAAGCCGAAATCGTGCAGCCAGTGGCCGGAGGCGAGTCCGCGCGGGGTCGATTCCAGATATTCCGGCGTCACCGCGAACGTGCCGCGATGCGCGGAGGCATCCCTGATCAGCGCGCAGCCGACCTCGAATGGCGCGTGCAGCCATTTGTGCGGATCGAGCGCGATTGAGTGGGCGCGTTCAATGCCGGCAACGCGATGCGAATTGTCCGGCGCAATCGCAAGCAGGGCGCCGATGCACCCGTCGACATGGAACCACAGATCCTCTTGTGACGCCAGGTCTGCCAGCGCTTGCAGATCGTCGATCGCGCCGGTGTTCACCGTGCCGGCCGTGCCGATCACGCAGGCCGGCTTGAAGCCCGCGTTACGGTCCTCGACAATCGCCGCCCGCAACGCAGCGATGTCGATGCGCAGCCCCGCATCGCTCGGGATGCGACGCAGTGCCCGGTTGCCGAGGCCGAGCGCCTCCATCGCCTTGCGATGGCAGGAGTGAAGCTGGTCGGAGCCATAGAAACGCAGTGGCTTGTCGATGCCGGCAACCCCGTGCTCGCGTATGTCGATGCCCGCCTTGGCGTTGCGCGCCACGGTCAGCCCGATGATGTTGGCCATCGAGCCGCCGCTGACCAGCGTGCCGCTGGCCGATTGCGGAAAGCCCATCATTTCCTTGCACCAGTCGACGACCTGGTTGTCCATCAACGCGGCGGCATGGTTGCCGCCGCCGAGATTGGAGCCCTGGATCGCCGCCAGGAAATCGCCGAGCGCGCCGGTGAAATTGCTAGAGCCCATATACCAGGACCAGAAGCGCGGATGGATGTTGCCCATCGGATAGGGCATCAGCTTCCCTGTGACGTCGCCGTAGATTTCGGCCAGCGGAGCCGGCGAACGCGGCAGCGGCGCCGTGAAGAAAGTCCTCACATCAACCGGCATCTCCTGCCACACCGGACGCTCTCTGACATCGCGCAGGTAAGCGACGGCATCGTCGACGATCCGATGCGACAGGACCTGCACGTCGGCCCAGTTCGAGGGGTCAAGCGTTTCCTCGGTGGCCGTGATGGCCAATCCAGGCCTCGTGTCCATACAGGCCGCTCCCGATGTGCCGCCGTCACGCCGGAAACTGGCAGCCGGGCGTCGACTGCGAAAGCGCAGTCTCCTCGGCGTCCATCTCGGCTTCGATGCCGTCGAACAGCGGTGTCGTCATGTAGCGTTCGCCAGTATCGGGCAGCATGCACAGGATCACCGAGCCGGGCGCCGCCTTTTCCGCGATCTGCCGCGCCACAGCGAAGGTCGCTCCGCCGGAGATGCCGGTGAAAATCCCTTCCTTCTGCGCCAGCGCCTTGGCCCATTTCATGCCCTCGGGCCCGGCAATCGGCACCACCTCGTCATAGAGGCTGGCGTCGATCGCCTCTTGCAGCACGTCCGGAATGAAGTCGGGCGTCCAGCCCTGGATCGGATGCGGCTCGAAGGCCGGATGGCTGGCGGCAGGCGCGCCACCGGCGCCGCGCTGCTGCGGCTTGCCGCTGCCGATCAGCTGCGCGTTGGCCGGTTCGGCGAGCACGATCCGGGTCTCCGGACGCTCCTGCCGCAGCACGCGCCCGACGCCGACGACGGTGCCGCCCGTGCCATAGCCGGTGACGAAGCAGTCGAGCCGCGAGCCGGCGAAATCGTTGATGATCTCGCGCGCCGTCGTCGCCTCGTGAATGGCGGCGTTGGCCTTGGTTTCGAACTGGCGGGCCAAAAACCAGCCATTGGCTTCGGCCAGCTCCACCGCCTTCTTGTACATGCCAAAACCCTTCTGGGCGCGTGGCGTCAGCACCACCTTGGCGCCCAGCATGCGCATCAGCTTGCGGCGTTCGATGGAAAAACTGTCGGCCATCGTCACCACCAGCGGATAGCCCTTCTGGGCGCAGACCATGGCAAGGCCGATTCCGGTGTTGCCGCTGGTCGCCTCGACCACGGTCTGGCCCGGCGTCAAGGCGCCGCTGCGCTCGCCTTCCTCGATGATGTTGAGCGCCAGCCGGTCCTTCACCGAGGCGGCGGGATTGAAGAACTCGGCCTTCACATAGATCGTCGCATGATCCGGTCCGAGATTGTTGATGCGGATCACCGGCGTATCGCCGACCGTGTCGAGAATGCTGTCGAACAGGCGGCCGCGCCCGGCGGTGGTTCTGATTTTCTGTTGATGCAACATCTCGATCTCCTCGCTTCGTCGTTGTCTCTTGTCGTCACGGGCCGGTTACAGACCGGTGGCTTGGGCGGCGAGGTTTCGAGACCTTGCCGCACTACATTTGCCTCCCGGCAATGTGGCCATGGCGGCATCCGGCGCGGAAATTCGCCGCCGGATGCACCGTGTCGCGTTTGGTGATAAAACAAAGGCCGACTGGCCAGCGTGGGAGCAGGCGTGGAAACGCACGTGGAATCCACCCGATCGGGCCTCGACGGCGAGGTGACCGGCCTTTCCGTGCGCCTGCTCGGCCCGCTGACGATCGCACGCAACGGCATCATCATCCAGCTCCCAAAATCGCGCAAGCTGCGTGCGCTGCTCGCCTATTTGGCGCTGGCGCCGCATCCGGTCGGCCGCAGCCGGCTCTGCGAGCTTTTGTGGGACGTGCCGAACGACCCGCGCGGCGAACTCCGCTGGTGCCTCAGCAAGCTTCGAGGCGTTCTCGACGAATCCGATCGGAGCAGGATCGAGGCACAGGGCGACACGGTCGCGCTCGACCTGAACGGTGTATCCGTGGATGCCGTGGAGATTGCCTCCGCCGCGACGAAGGGAATAGAGACGCTCGAGCTCGAACGCCTGCTGGCGCTTTCCCGGCTGTTCGCCGGCGATTTCCTCGACGGGCTGGAGATCGACCGCAGCCCGCATTTCAACAGCTGGTTGACCGCTCAGCGCCGCCGCTTCAGCTCATGCCACGCGGCGGTGCTGCAACAGCTTGTCGAGCGTCTCCCCAGCGATTCCGATGACGTGTCCGCGCACCTCGAAAAATGGCTGGAGCTCGCTCCGTTCGACGGCCGTGTGCATCTGGCCTTGCTGACGAGGCTCGCCCAGCGCGGCCAGTTCGGCGCGGCCGAGGAGCATATTGCGGCCGCCGCACGGCACTTCCAGTCCGAAGATCTGGATTTCGGACCCGTTCGCGACGCATGGCGGACAATCCGCTGTCAGCACGGCGCGTCATCATGGGTGCAGCCGGCCGTTCCGCTCTCGGTACCTCCTATCATGCTTGCCGATCCCAACGCCGCAACGTCGCGCAAGGCTTCGCTTGCGGTGATGCCGTTTATTGAACAGGCCGGCATCGGCGGCGTTCCTGGTGGCCCTCGCGGAGGGATTGCCGACGGCCTGACCCACGACATCATCACCCGCCTGGCCAAGCTCAGGGATTTCTTCGTCATCGCGCGCGGCTCGGTGTTTGCCTTGGCGGAGAAAAACATCGCGCCCGAAGATGCCGGGCGGCGGCTCAACGTCGACTATGTCGCCACGGGCATGGTGCGCTGCCAGGCGGGCCGCGTCACCGTTGCTGTCGAGCTGGTCGAAGTGCGCACCGCCAGGATAGTCTGGGCCGAGACGTTCGAGCGCAAGCCGGACGACATCTTTGCCGTGCTCGATGATATCGGCAACAGCATCGTCTCGTCGATCTCGGCCGAGATCGAGACGGTCGAGCGCAACCGCGCCATGCTGAAGGCGCCCAATTCGCTGAACGCCTGGGAGGCCTATCACCGCGGCCTGTGGCACATGTACCGCTTCACCCGCGCGGAAAACGAGCAGGCCCGGCATTTCTTCGACCTGGCCTTGAAGCTCGATCCTACCTTCGCCCGCGCTTATGCCGGGCTCTCCTTCACTCATTGGCAAAATGCCTTCCAGCGCTGGGGCGACCGCGATCAGGAGAGCGCCATGGCCTTCGAGGCAGCCGGCCAGAGCCTTCTCGTCGATGATCACAATCCGGCCGCGCATTGGGCCATGGGGCGGGCGCTGTGGCTGCGCGGCGAGCAGGACGGCTCCCTCATCGAGCTGGAACGCGCCGTCGACCTCAGCCCTAATTTCGCGCTTGGCCACTATGCCCTGTCTTTCGTCCACTCGCAGTCCGGCGACCCGAAGGCCGCGATCGGCTCATCCGACCATTCCAGGCATCTGAGCCCCTTCGATCCGCTGCTGTTCGGCATGCTGGGCGCCAGGGCGATGTCGCATGTCCGGCTCGGCCAGTTTGACGAAGCCGCCGAATGGGCGCTGAAAGCAGCCGCGCGTCCCAACGCCCATGCCATCATCCTGGCAATCGCCGCGCATTGCCTTGCGCTGGCGGGACGGCTGGACGAGGGTCAAGGTTTCGCCGCCGCGTTGCGCAAGACGCTGCCGAACTACTGCGCCGATGATTTCATCGGCACCTTCCGCTTCGAGCCGGACGCCGAGGCGCTGTTCCGGCAAGGCGCCAAGCGGATCGGGCTGAGGTGAAGCAGGCGCGGTTAGCCCGGGTTCTCTAAACCGCTCATCGCGGCTGGCCGCCCCCAAACATCGTCATGTCCGCAGCCCAAGGCGCCAATGGTCAGATCGGTCGCAAAATTCGTCGACCGGAGCGGGTCAGACGGGCTCAACGGATTTGACATTGCCGTCGGTATCCACGAGGCAGCTTGTCTTCTTGCCGCTGGCATCGAGTTCGACCTGGTAGGTCTTGGAATCGAGCTTGCTTGATGAAACCGGAAGTATCTTGGTGCTGTCGACGCCGCTGGCCTTGGCGACCGCATTGGCGCAAAGCAGCTGAAGGTCCGCCGGCGCCGTTTCGACCTTGGTCCTGGACATCTGGTCCTGCGGCGGCGGCGATGGCGCGCTGACGCAAGCGCCAAGGGCTCCAGCCAGGAATCCAATTGCTGTCGCCCGAATCGAAGTTCTCACTGCATTTTTTGCCGACATTGCTTGTCCCTCTCCGAATGCCCTCACACGCCTTTGTAAAGTGCCGCCCCCTGCATGAGGACGATGACCTTGGCCCCGACCTTGACGCGGGATGCGAGATCGACGATGTCGTCGTTCCTCATCCGGATACATCCCGACGACACGTCGAGCCCGATCGTCCAGGGCTCCGGGGTGCCGTGTATCCGGTAGATCGTGTCCTGGTCGCGCTCATAGAGGTAGAGCGCCCTTGCGCCGAGCGGGTTGTCCGGCCCCCCCTTCATGCCTCCGGCATATTTCACCGCCTTTGGATCGCGAGCGACCATTTCGGCCGGAGGTGTCCAGGTCGGCCACTCCGCCATACGGCCGACGCGCACGATGCCGGCCCAGCCAAACCCCTCCCGGCCCACGCCGATACCATAGCGCATGGCCTGCTGACCCGGCTGCACAAGGTAGAGAAAGTGCTGGTTGCCATCGATGATGATCGTGCCCGGCACTTCCGCGGTGCGGAACTTGACCATCTGCAGACGAAATGCCTCGGGCACTTCATTATGCGCGGCATAGTATTTGCGCGCCTTGGTGCGATCGTAGTCCACCCATTTGTGGGTTTTCGGGTCAAAAACCTGTGTTCCCGCAGCCACCGCCGCCACCGCGACAAGACCGAACGCTACCGCGACAATTGTTGCAAGGGAGCTCCGCTGGAGAGTGGCGCGCCCCACGGTCATCAGATTTCGGGTCATGGATTTGCCCACCCGTGCACCCGGGCGCCTTGTGCGGCAACCCATTGTTTGGCGTATTCGTAAGGATCCTGACGCTCCACCTGGAGCGCATAACTCATCTTGGTGATTTCCTCGGGCTTCAGCTCGACCCGTTCCAGGAACGCCACCACGTTCGGATATTTTGTGCGCAGCGAGGTGGCGTAGGCGATATGGAAATGGGCGGTATCCCATGACACCGGCGCACTGGACTTCGAGACCCAGAGCGGGTCCTCTGACGGCAGTACGATCTTCCACCTTGCCGGATCGAAGGGCGGCTCGGTAAGCCGGACAATGTCGTGCAGCTCAAAGACGTAGTGCGGCGCGTAGCAGGCAAACACCATTGGATGATCCGTGGCGACCGCGGCATCGACAGCCGCCATTCCGGCATCCTCGGGCGTCTCCAGCAAGGTCATTGTCTTGGCATAACCATAGCTGTTGGCGCGGACGCGCTCGATAGCGGTTGAGGACCAACCCTCAGCGCCTATCCAGAGTTCGCCACGCCCGTCACCGTCGGTATCCAGCGCGGCGGTTTTCTTCGGGTCGCTGAGATCCGAAACGTCGTGAATTCCAATTTGTCGGCTGCTTCACGCGTCGCGCATATGCCTTGCCAGGCCGGCACGCCAATGGGGCTGATGGCCACCGTGCCGGCACCGTCCACATACTTCTTCACCAGATTGTCGAGGTTGGGCAGCCAGATTTCGGGATGAATATCCACCTCACCCGAATTGAGGCCGGCAAAGGCGATAAGCGTCCCCATCTCGCGCACGTCGGCATCAAGCCCGAAATTTTCCTTCAGGCTGACCTTGAGGATGTTTGCCGTGGCCTGGCCCGACGGCCAGTTCGGCATCGCAATGACGAGATCAGCCGCGTGGACCGGGATGTTTAGCGCCAGCATCGTCAACGCTGCCAGCGACATTTGCCGCAGGCACTGCCGAAATCGGTTGTGCATCTCTTCCCCCCTCGCTTCGGTGCTGAAATGAACCGGGACGGGAACAAACTGTCGCGGCAAGCACCGGGTTGTGACACCAGCCCCATCTTCCGACGGGCAACTGCTGAAGGTGTGGCAGTGCGTTAGCCAAAGAGAGCGCCTTCACGTGCCTCCCCTGCACGCTACCCGATGACAATCCGACTGGGAAGATGCTCACAACGCGGCCGCGGCGCCCCCACTGCGCCTCTATGCGGCACGCCGCAGCGTTGAAAAAGTCGAATGATTGAGCGGCGTTTCTTTCGGCCTGCGCAACGGCTTGGCTGGATTCGAAAAAAATACCACAATAGATTCGGATTATAGCGATCATATAAGAAGCGATGCCGTCGCGCTATTTTACAAGGCTGTGCGAAAATTCGCAATAACATATGAAACTACTTGCAATAACACCAGATAAAGAGGAATGAAGCTAAGAGCGTATTCCGCACACTTGCTTCCGATCATATTTCAGAATCTGCTAAGATAGCCGGCGCTGGTTCCGAATTATTAAGCATTTACAAAATTCATCCCCGCAATATTGGGTTTTTCCTTGCCGCAGGCCGAATCGGATGCAACTTTTTAGAAGCACAGCCGCGTCAGCGGATTGTTGAAGCATGCTTGGGCGGACGGGGCACTAAGCATGGAGAGGAATATTGACATTCGCTAATGCGGCGGCCCCCGCTGGGAGCGTTCCCTCCCACGTAAGAGATTACGGCAACCGTCGACTAAGTCGTCGAATGCATCGCCCACAGCCTGGCTCTCGTTCGATGGCTGGCGAAGCTTTGCCCTCCTCCGATTGGCGCCAGCCTTCGCGGCAAAAGCGGCGATCGCCGCCTGCAATGGCCTTCCGATATGGACGATGTCCGCCGCCAGCCAGTCGGAGGAATGAATCATGAAACTCGTAATCTGTGCGGCCTTGGCCACTGCTTTGATGGCAATCTTCGGTTGTACCACCGACGACTACGATGGTTGTCGCGGAAAGGGCTGCCTGGTTGATCGGTCCCATAAAGGGAGCCGGAAGATAGACGACCGGCCGCAGTTCGACAGGAACGGCAATCCCAACTTCGATACCAGGGGCCGTTACATCGGCTGCCATGGGCTCGGATGTAAAGTCGACGATCCTGATGACGGGGATCAAAGCATCGACGACAGGCCGCAGTACGACAAGGAAGGCAATCCGAACTTCGATACGCAAGGCAACTACCAAGGCTGCCGCGGCATCGGCTGCGAGGTCGATACACCGGACGATGACAACTCATCGGACGACGACGATTCCGATTAGTGGACCCTCCAATACGAACGAAGAGGATGCCCTCATGTTTGAATCCAACGGTCTTATCCCGCGATGTGCCAAAATCGTGATGATCGGCCTCATGGGGTTGGGAATGACGCTGACCTTCGCTTTCGCCGCGAATGGTGCCTGCGACGGCGTAAAGGTCGATGTGACGAAGGCGCGCAAGCAGGAATATGCCCCCCTCGTTGCCTCGGCGTTGGACAACAAGGTCAAGCCAGCTCGGGTGAAGTTCATCACGATCATGGAGAACGGCAACTGGAGCGCCGCCTACGTCTCCACGCCGGTGAGCGACGACGGCGTGATGTTCTTCCAGACGGTCGACGGAAAAAAGCAATTTCGCGACGTGTGGGGCGGCTATGCCGACCCGTCGGAAAAACCTGAACTGGTATCCTGGGCGAAGAAGCTCGGAGCGCCGCAAGATCTGGCAAGGTGTTTTGCCGAGGAAGTTACGGAATGACGGTGATGATCGCTGGAATTGCCGCTGACCGTGGTGCAGGGGGAGAATGATTGGTGAGCGCTCCGGGGCGCCGGGCCTCTGAGGTCGATTCCAATCATCAGCTGCAGGATGTGCAAAATGCAAACTGTTCGAAAGTCCAGACTGATAATGCAGTTCGCCCGTGCATTGGCAACTTCAGTGAAAATGACGGCTGTTGTGAGTGTAGCCGTCCCGCACACGATCAATGTTGCGCATGCCAGCAAATATGATCTGCCGAAACCCTATGTTTCCCGGGCTCTTAACGCGGTTTTGATACCCATCAACCACGCCTCTCGGCACCGCTACCAGATCCCGCCCAAGCTTCGCGGGGTGTATGTCTTGGCCGTTGCACCCCATGGCGTTGCCGCGCGGCAAGGCATCCGGCCGGGTGACGTGCTTGCCACAGTGCGGCATCAACCGATTTCGACGCCGACCGATGTCGACCGACTCGTATGGGCCGCTCTTGCCGTGAGCGCTACCAGTTTTCTGTTTGGCGTGAACCGCGGAACAGAAGTCGCAGATGTCGTCGAGGTCAATACCAACATCACCGTCAGCAACTTCAATACCAACATCTCGGTCAACAATATCTCGCAATGGACGAGCGTCGATAACCATGAGGAGTGGACGCAGATCGTCGATCAGTACGACGACGAGATGGAGACAAGCCTCGAAGACACAAGCTATCGCGAAGACGACTCGCTGCCCGGCGACACCAGTCCAGACGTAACTCCTCCCGATGCTGATGACGATTCCGACGATAACAACGCGGACACCGATGGCGATAGCTCGGACGACAGCACCGACGGCGACAGTTCCAATGATCAGGACGATTCGAGCGATCAGAATGACGATGATGGTGATGACGACAACAACACCGACAACGATAGCTCGGATGACAATACCGACGACAATAATTCCGGTGATCAGGACGATTCGACCGATCAGAACGAAGATGAAGACTCAACGGCCGGTGATGATGACCAGGACAGCACCGACACCGACGACGATAGCACGAATGACGATGCGTCGGATGACAGTACCGGCGACGCTGACGGATCGGACGATGACGATGCCAACTAGCAGCCGACCGTGCCGGCTGTTCTAAACAGAGGGCAATCGATGAAAACCGCGATACTGACAGTTGCCGTGGTTCTGGCCATGCCAGCTTTCGCCTTTACTCAGGACATGAACAAGTGCGCCGATGCCGAGGATCTGGCCGCCCCGAACGAGTGCGCCGATGCCGCGTTCAAGCAATCCGACAAGAAGCTCAACGAGCTTTACAAGCAGATCGAAGCCCGCCTGAACGACGATGCGGATACCAAGACGCTTCTTGTTCAAGCACAGCGGGGTTGGGTCAAATTTCGCGACGCGGAGTGCAGTTTCCAGACCGCAGGATCGGTCGAAGGAAGCATGACGCCAATGCTCATCGCGCAGTGCATGGACAGCCTGACGCAATCCCGGGTCAAGGACTTCGAGGGTTACCTGAAGTGCCAGGAAGGCGATCCGAGTTGCCGCGTTCCGGCAGCGAACACATCACCTGCCGTATCCCCTGTGGCCGATGAGAACGGCCGGACCGGCCTTGCCCAGGCTACCGGCCCGATATCCATTCCATTGCAACATGTCAGGGAATACGGACTCGACAGTGATGAAGTCATCTATCACAAACTCGGGATCGTGGTGGGCATCAATGGTGCCACGCCTCGTTTGTACGAATTCGACACCGGGTCGGATGAGTTCAACGCGGAGATCGATTCGAGTGTCCCCGGCATACAGCCGGTGCCCGGCAGCAAGCCTGAAATGTACCCGTATGGAGACGGCACCTATGGAGATTGGGTACAACAGGTCCGTTTCGACAGCCTGTCCTATTACGATCCGGATGATCGCTCAAAGCCTGTCGTAACCCTCGATGGCGACTTCGCCGCGGGTCGGGTGGTGGATTACGTCTACACAAAGGGTATCGGCGACCTCGAGGATGTGAAATTGACGCAAAAGCCCGTGGGCCACCACGGCGATACGCCGGTCTATGCGGATCTTAATGCGCGCAAGAGCATGCAGAACGGCGAACCCGGTGATTCGACGACGTTTTACGGCGTCTTTGGAGCCGCCGATTTTATCTTTGCGGGAGATCAGACCACTGCCCCCGGCAGTCAAACCCAAAGCGGCTATGTGGTCTCTGCCAATGCAAATCTTGGAAAAAAGAAGACCACACCGGGTTGCGTTCCCTGCCTGGCGCTGAATTTGTCCCCCAGTTTGAGATCCCAGTTTACGGCCCTGATGCCTTGGGGCGAACTGGGTTCTCAGCTTTACGAACATTACCAGAAGAGATTCCCGCAAACAGGCGCGAACGCATCCAATGTGAACGAAGGCTCTTACCGTTATACAATTTCTTTTGACTATATGGGAAAGAAACGTTCGGTTGATTTCAATGGGCCCGTGTTGTTGGATACAGGAACGGCGACTTTTGTCTCCATAACCTCAGAGGGTGTTTTAAATAAGCTTCGATCGAGAGGATTTCAAATCAAGGAATATAGTTCTGATATAATGGACTTAAAGTTCTTTGGATTTGACGATAGCTTTAACAACAAGGAATACAGCGATGTCGTTATCGATCGCCAAAGTGATGAGGTTAACGGCAATGGAATTACTATCGGCTTACCCTTCTTTCAGTCCAATTCCGTAATGTATGATCTGGAAAACAAGACGACCGCATATTCACCCTATTTTGTCAGCGCTGGCAACTTTACGACAGACGCGGGTGCCAAGGATCAAGTTCAGCTGAATCGCGCGACCAGCGATGCTGGAAGCAAGGGATGGCTCGGACTGGCCGGCATCGTCTCCGGCGCCGGCGACTTCACGATCGAGAAGGACGCGGACGTGCGCATGACCGGGGGCAATACCTACACCGGCACAACCCATATCGCGGCCGATGGGTATCTTACCCTGGCCGGGCCGGGCAGCATCGAGCATTCCTCGCGCGTCACGGTCGACGGTGTGCTCAACCTCAATCAAAAAGGAAACCACCTGAAGTCCTGGGGAGTGGCGCACTCCCTCAACGATACGGCCATTCGCAACCTGAACGGCAAAGGCGAGGTCTATCTGGGTGCGGGCAGACTGATCCTGACAGAAGCCAACGGGCAATTTGATGGAACCATAGCGGACTTTGATGACGCCGGCATGAGCGGCGGCCTCGTTGTCGCCGGCGGCAAGCTGACGCTGAGCGGCAAGAACAACTATTCCGGCGTGACGGAAGTCGCGTCAGGGGCGCAGTTGCGCGTGACCGGCTCTTTGGCCGGTGACATTTCAGTCTCGGGATTGCTTGTCGTTGACGGGGAGGTCTCCGGCAAAGTCACGGTCAAGGAAGGCGGCAGGCTGACCGGCTTAGGAAAGCTCGGCAGCGTCACGCTCGCCGATGGTGGCAAAGCCGATCCAATGAAAACCAGATAATAGGAAAGGACAATCGATGAAAACCGCAATACTGACTGCCGCCGTGGTTCTGGCCGTGCCGAATTTCGTACTCGCCCAGGACAAGTGCTACGATGCCGCCAAGGATCAGGCCTCGCTGAATGCGTGCGCCGATGCGGCGTTCAAGAAATCCGACAAGAAGCTCAACGAGCTTTACCAACAGATCGAAGCCCGCCTGAAGGGCGACGCGGATACCAAGAAGCTTCTCGTTCAGGCGCAGCGGGATTGGGACAAATTTCGCGACGCGGAGTGCCGTTTCCAGACCGCGGGAGCGGCCGGAGGAAGCGCAATGCCAATGCTCGCCGCGCAGTGCATGGATAGCCTGGCGCAATCCCGTGTCAAAGCCTTCGAGGGTTACCTGAAATGCGGCAAGCAGGGCGATCCGATGAGTTGTCCCGTTCCGGCCGCGAATTGACACGTCGGTGCCGGGATGAAGACCTTCATCGTATCTGCAGTGCACTTGATAGCTGGGCTGTTGCTGGCGGCAATTGTTCCGGTCGCAAGTGCCGCTGAGATCCCCGAAGGGGATTATTACATCGTCGCGAAGCATTCCTACAAAGCGCTCACCGTCTTTGAAGACAGGCATGGCGAGATCGTGCTTGGTCAGTCCGCTCGCAAACCCAAGGATGGTCCCGCGCAGCTATGGACCATCACCAGGGCGACCGGGGAAACGAACGGCGCAACCTATCAGATCCGGTCTCGACGATACGGAACGTATCTTGCTGGGGGCGACGAAGACGAAAACGGGAATACGAGTGTCGTCCTCAAGGACGAGCAGTCCGCTGAGGGGCAGGCATGGCGCTTCAAGCCGCATCTGAACAGCTATGGCATCGAGCTGGATGACAGCGGCACGACGCTCAACGTCAGGGCCAATGAACGTGCGGACGACGCTCAGATCATCGTCTATGACGCCAGCTTGGACGATAACGCCCAGTGGTTGCTTTATCCGGCCGGCAATGGCGACCGACCGGCAGCGGCGTCGGCAGCGGTGTCGGAATTCGACAATCTGAACAAGCGCTATCGCCTCGCTCCGATGCCTGCAGCCACACCCGAGGCCAATAGGCTGAGACGCACGAAGCTGATGGACGATCAGCCAAGCGGTGTGTTCGTGAGAAAGGGAGAGGCAGTATCGGTTACGGCCGAAGGCCTGCCGCCTTCCCCCGACGGCTTGATGATCATGATCGGCCCGATGAACAGCTTCTATGACGAAAGACCCCAGGATGACCCGCAATTGGTCATTGCCAAGGAAGGGCGCACCGACTTCACGGCGAAGCGCGACGGGCTGATCCATTTCCGCTACGCCTACAGCGGCTTCAGTGCGGCTCTGCCTCCGATCGACGTGGCAATCGTGCGCGGCGGCAGTTCGATCCCCCTCTACGTCAAGGGAAAAACAAGCTTCGAAGACTGGCGTAAAATGCTCACCGACATGCCCGGTGCGCCATTCGTCGAGATGATAAGCGAGCGTGTTGCCATTACCGCGACCCGCAAAGTCTATATGAGGGCGCCTCAGGACGACCCTGCGGAAATTCTCGACGCCCTCGAGCAAATTCTAGGCTGGTACGATGCACTATCCGGTCTCGACGGTTCCTCCAAACTTCATCGGGCATCCCGTTTGCGCATGCACTATCAGCAGGACACGGTGACACCGGCGAAGGTCTTCGACGACGGCATATACATGTACGCTGGCAACTATTTTATGGGTGTCCCCGGCAGCAACATGGGTGATTTGCTGGACGTGAATAAGCTGCGGCAAGCGTGGTCGATCTGGCATGAAACCGGCCATATGTACCAGCAGGAGGATTGGACCTGGGGCGAGATCGTAGAAACTACGGTCAATATCTATTCCCTCAATGCCCAGGCACATTTTGGCCATCCGTCCCGCTTGAAAGAGCGCGATGACTCTACCGGCAAGACGCCGCTGGATCTGGCGGCGCGATATCTGGCGCGGAAGACGCGCGATTTCGACAATGAAAAACAAATGCGTGCCAGCGCGGATGACGACGATGAGCTTTGGGTGCGGCTGGTCATGTTCGATCAATTGCGCCGGGGTCTCGGCGAGGACTTCTATCCGAAGCTTCACCGATATTACCGCGAGCATCCACTGGACGATGCCAATAAGCAGGATGCGGTCAAGGTACAAACCTTCATCCTGCGTGCCAGTACGGTCGCAAATCAGGACCTGACCCGGTTCTTTTCCGATTGGGGGCTGCACATAGAGCAGGAAACCGCCGACAGATTGAAGCGTTTGAATCTGCCTCCAGCAGATCCTCAACTGTCGCGCGTTGGTCTGAATGTTGTTTCACGGTGAAGCCGGCGGCGAGCGTGATGCGGGAGCCAGACACGAAAGGATGCGGGGGTATCGGCATTGCGTGAGGGGCTAAAGGAGGTGGATTGTGAAACGCTATAGATCACTGCCCGCAGTAACGATTGCAGCATCTGCGCTGTTAGCATGTGCTGTGCCGGCGACAGCCCAGGGCGACCTCGGCTTCGACGTCAACGTCACGCTGTCCAAAAAAGCAGCCGCCAAGCTCGCGACTGAAAAGGAAGGGATCGTTGTCCTCGCCTCCTATTACGGTGACCCGAAGCGGAGTGCCGAGAAGCACGCCAACGAAGTCGGCCAGATCGATCTCACGCCGCAGGACGAAGAGGTCGAGATAGCGGGCACAGCGGGCCACGCCCACATCGGCGGCACAAAGGTCGACACGAAGCGTCTCGACTGGCTTGCCGGCCCTCCCGAGGTCAACGTCAACGTTGCATCCGCACGCAAGAGCAGTCCGGACAATCTGCTCAGCTGCGATTTCATCGACGGTCCACTAAGCGATGTCCAAAGGAAGCCTGTGACGCTTCATTGCGGATTGATCGAAGAAAATGTGGACACGAAGTTGAGGCCATAAGGCCTACAAAATCATGCCGCCTCGTTACCTGCGTCAACGCAGATTATCGGCGGCATGACCTGCTTTACTTAAGGAGGTAAAGGTTCTCATGCGCCCATTATTCGCTACCTGTTTCTGCCTGGCCATCATGTCCTTGCCTGCCGCCGCCTACGCCGAGCGCCGTTGTGGCTGGTACTCCAGCCCGACACCCGGCAACCTCGTCCTGACCGACAGTGACGGGGATTGGTGGATCCAGATGCAGGGGCGACCGGATCCCAAAGGCATCGACAATGTGCCGGCCTTTGACGAGCGGCAATTCGTCGAGACCAATGTGCCTGGTTCCGGCCACGGCTACGGATGCGCGTGCATGACCGTCGTAACCAACGCCAAGCAGCAAAAGATCACCAGAATAATCTCGGGCGAAATCCTTCCGCTCGTGCGCTGTCGCAACGACAGATCGCTGCCTAACCCGGACGGATAATTATTGGATACTTATGGGGTACCATGGGCGACAGCGGACATCGGCTCAAGAAAAAGGCCCGGCAAAACCGGGGCTTTTTCTTGGGGTTTCTGAACCTTATCAAAAGTTCGAAACGGGAATTTGGTGCCCAGAAGAGGACTCGAACCTCCACTCCTTGCGGAACACGGACCTGAACCGTGCGCGTCTACCAATTCCGCCATCTGGGCTGGTGCGCGCTCATTAAGCGGGCAAAGGATGAGTGTCAACGCGCTTTTTTGAAAGCCGCGTTCCTTCTCCGGCTCAGTGCTCCAGCACTTCCTTCGACGCTACCGTGGAATCGGCGTTGAGCGTGTAGATGATCGGCACACCGGTGCCGAGCTCGAGCTTGACGATCTCCTCGCCCGACTTGCCGTCCAGCGCCATGATCAGCGCGCGCAGCGAATTGCCGTGCGCCGCCACCAGCACGGTACCGCCGCGCAGCACATGCGGCTGCAGATCGTGCAGGTAATAGGGCCAGACGCGTGCGCCGGTGTCTTTCAGGCTTTCACCGCCGGGCGGCGGCACGTCGTAGGAGCGGCGCCAGATATGCACCTGGTCCTCGCCCCATTTTTTGCGCGCATCATCCTTGTTGAGGCCGGAGAGATCGCCATAGTCGCGCTCGTTCAGCGCCTGGTCGCGGATGGTCTCGAGCCCGCTCTGGCCGACAGCGTCTAGAATGTGCTGACAGGTCTTCTGCGCCCGGATCAGCGACGACGTGAAGGCGATGTCGAATTTCATGCCGCGCGCCCTGAGCTTGGCGCCGGCCGCCTTGGCTTCGGTATGGCCTAGTTCGGTCAGGTCGACGTCGCGCCAGCCGGTAAAAAGGTTCTTCAGGTTCCACTCGCTCTGGCCGTGGCGCACGAGCACGAGAGTTCTCGACATATTTGCTCCTTCAAATTTTTATGGATCAACTGGTCAGGCCGAGCACGTCCCGCATCGAATAGAGGCCCGGCTTGCGGCCGCGCGCCCACAGGGCTGCCTTGACTGCGCCGCGGGCAAAGATCGCCCGGTCCTCGGCATGGTGGGCGAGCGTGATGCGCTCGCCGGTACCGGCCAGCACCACACTGTGGTCGCCGACGACCGAGCCGCCGCGCAAGCTGGCGAAACCGATCGAGCCTGCCTTGCGCACGCCGGTATGACCGTCGCGCGACCGCACGCTGTTCCCGTCAAGGTCGATGCCGCGCCCATTAGCGGCGGCTTCGCCGAGCAGCAGCGCCGTTCCCGACGGCGCGTCGACCTTGTGCCGGTGATGCATTTCCAGGATCTCGATGTCGAAATCGTCGGCATCGAGCGCGCGCGCCGCCTGCTCCACCAGCACCGCCAGCAGATTGACGCCGAGGCTCATATTGCCTGACTTGACGATCGTCGCGTGCCGCGCGGCGGCCGCGATCCTGGCGTTGTCTTCGGCCGAACAGCCGGTGGTGCCGATGATGTGGGCGATGCGCGCCTGCGCCGCGTAGCCGGCGAATTCGACGGTCGCTTCCGGGGTGGTGAAATCGAGTACGCCGTCGGCCTTGGCGAAGACCGGGAGCGGATCGTCCCCGATCGCCACGCCGAGCCGGCCGACGCCGGCCAGCTCGCCGGCATCCTTGCCGATATGGGGCGATCCGGCCGGCGCGATGGCGCCGGCGACACGCGCGCCCGGTATGGTGTGGATGGCGCGGATCAGCGCCTGGCCCATGCGGCCGGCAGCGCCGACCACCACCAGGCCCATTTCACTCGCGGTCGGCATGTCACTCATGAATGTCTCCCGACCACCTTTTTCGCGCGGGCATTTTGCGCCGCACTCTGGATTGGCTTGCCGTCATCGACAAGCCCCAGCCCTTTCCTGCCTTGCACCCGGTGAAACCGCGCATAGACGCTGTGCGGGTCGGCCATCAGCGAGGCGTGCGTGCCCTGTTCGACCAGCCGGCCCTGCTCCAGCACGATGATATGGTCGGCATTGACCACCGTCGACAGCCGGTGCGCGATGACAATGGTGGTGCGCCCTTCCATGACATGGGTCAGCGCTTCCTGGACGCGGGCCTCGGCCTCGTTGTCGAGCGCCGAGGTGGCTTCGTCGAGCAGCAGGATCGGCGCCTGCCGAACGATGGCGCGGGCAATCGATACGCGCTGGCGCTGGCCGCCCGACAGCGTCACGCCGTTCTCGCCGACGGGCGTGTCGTAGCCTTGCGGCTGCTGGCGAATGAAATCGTCGGCCGCGGCCTGTTGGGCGGCGCGTTCAATCTCGGCGGCGGTGGCGCTCAGCCTGCCGTAGCGGATGTTGTCGCGGATGGTGCCTTCGAACAGATAAGGCTGCTGCGAAACATAGGCGATCGAGCCGCGCAGCGAATGCTTGGTGACCTTTGAAATGTCCTGGCCATCGATATCGATGCTGCCCGACTCGACGTCGTAGAAGCGCTGCAGCAGCGCAACCAGCGTCGTCTTGCCGGCGCCCGAAGCTCCGACGATGGCAGTCACCTTGCCGGCAGCGGCGACAAAGCTCAGATCCTGCAGGACCGGCGCCTCTTCGACATAGCGGAAGGACACATTGTTGAAGCGCACTTCGCCAGAGGTGAATTTCGCCTCGGCGGCTCCCGGCACGTCACCCTGCTGCGGCTCGAGGTCGAGAAGCTCGTAGATCATGCGCGCATTGACCAGCGACTTTTCCATGCCGACCTGCATACGCGCCAGCCGCCTGGCGGGGTCATAGGCAAGCAGCAGGGCGGTGATGAAGGCAAACACCGCGCCCGGCGGTTGGCCGCCGACAGTCGCCCGGTAGCCGGAATAGGCGATGACGCCGGCGACGGCGAAGCCGGCCAGCATTTCGGAGATCGGCGTCAGCCGTTCCGAGACGCGGGCGATCTTGTTTGCCCGCTGCTCGGCGCCCGCGACGAGGCCGCCGATGCGGCGCGACAGCTCGTCTTCCAGAGTGAAGGCCTTGACGATAGCGATGCCTTGCGTCGCTTCCTGCATCGCGCCGATCAGCCGCGAGTTGATCTGCACCGATTCACGGGTGATGCGACGCACCCGGCGCATCAGATAGGTGACACTGTAGATCAAAGGCGGGCCGATCAGCAGCGACATCGCCGAGAGCATCGGGTCCTGCCAGATCATGACGCCGACCAGCGCGACAAGCGACACGGCATCGCGCGCCAGCGATGTCAGCGTCATCGACAGGAGATCGCGGATGCCGTTGACGTTCTCGTTGATCTGCGCGGCGAGCCGGCCCGAGCGGGTGTCGTTGAAGAAGCTGACGCCGAGCTTCATCAGATGGTCGAAGATGCGGCGCTGATAACGCGCCACCAGATTGTTGCCGATTTTGGCCAGCGTCACTGCCTGGCCGTAGCTGGCCAGCCCGCGCAGCATGAAGGCGGCCAGGATCGACACGCTGATCAGCGCGATAAGATCGCCGCGCTGTTGGTAGAAGATCTGATCGATGACATCCTTCATGATCCAGGCTGTGAAGGCGGTCGTCGCCGCGATCGTCACCAGGCACAGCACGGCAAGAGCATAGTACCAGCGATAGTCGCGGCTGTTCTCGGCGATGATGCGGCGGATCACCGCCACGATCTCGCTGGGACGGACTTTCCCTTTGGTTGGTGCTGGAAGTGTCAAGTTGGAGCGCTTTGTGGTTTCGGTTCGGCCGGGCTGCAATTCGGCAACCTCTTAACGCCCCAATGGCGGCTTGCCTATGGCCGGGGACGGCGAAACTTCGTCGCGGCGCAGCGTGTGTCCTAGACCCGCCAGCGCCGCCCCGCCGTCTGCACGCCGAACAGCGACGGATTTCTGGCATAGGCGGCCAGCCCTAAAAGCGCCGCTAGCGGATGGGTGATGACATAGACCGGCATGCTGCGCATCAGGGCGCTATGCGGCGCCTTGTCCTCGAAGGCGGCGCGGAAATTGCCGGTGCGCAGTGCCGGCAGGATTTTTTGCGCGATGCCGCCGGTGAGAAACACGCCGCCGCGGCTCATGAACACCAGAGCGAGATCGCCGGCGGTGCGCCCCAGGCAGGTGACGAAGATCGACAGCGCCTCTTCGGCTACCGGATCGTTCTTTGCCAGCGCCGCGGCGGTGATCTCGGCGGGCGTGGTAAAGGGCGACGGCTTGCCGTCCGCCTTGGCCACCGCCCGGTAGGCATTGACTAGGCCGCGCCCGGACAGGATCTGTTCGCCGGAGATGCGGCCCTCGAGCTTCTCGATATGCGGAAACACCTGGAAATCGCGCGGCGAGCGCGGGCCGATATCCATATGGCCGCCCTCGCCGGGCACCGGTATCCAGTGATGCAGCGCATAGACCAGCCCGGCGACGCCGAGCCCGGTTCCCGGGCCGAGCACTACCCGCCCGGAATTCGGTTCCGGCGCGTCACCGCCGATCTTTTCCATATGCTCTTCGCCGAGCGCGACGACGGCCAGCGCCTGCGCCTCGAAGTCGTTGAGCACCACGACGTCGCTGAGACCGAGACTGGCGAACATCTGTCTCGGCTTGACGATCCATGGGCAATTGGTAAGCGGGATCTCGTCGCTTTCGACAGGACCGGCTACCGCCAGCACAGCTGAATTCGGCCGGACCGACGAGCGGTCGAGCACGGCCGACTGGATCGCCTCGTCGATCGTATTGAAGTTGGCGGTCTGGACGATCGTCGGCTCGCCGGCTTCGGAATTCGCGTCAAGCACGATCGAGAAGCGCGCATTGGTGCCGCCTATGTCGCCGATCAGAATCGGAAACCGCAACAGAGTGTCGTCGTCGCTTACGCCTGGCATGCTCTCGTCCGTTCCCGACGCGTATCGCCGTTCTCTCGTTGACTAGCGCATGACCGCAAAAAGGGAAATCGGTTTTCGAAGTGGAGATGCACGGATGCAGACAGCGAACACGCTGCCCGCATCAGTGCCCCGGTCGTGGCCGCGGCAGCGGAATGCGGATCTCGGGGGTCGCCACAAAGGCGTTCGCCGAGGCCGGAAGCGCTGCCGCGCCGGCTGCGACCGTCGGCGGCGGCGAAGGCTCTGCCGCGGGAGCGGGTACGGCCGCGATCGGCACGCCGTCGCCATAATAGGTGACTGCTTCCGCCGAGGCCGGAGCCGGCGCGTCGAGCACGAACTGGCATTGCCTGGGCAGGTTCGCCATCGTCATCACGTCGCGTGCCTTCGGCTTGTCCGGATTCTTGTTGGGGCGCCACGGCTCCTCGGTGAACCACCAGGCCAGCGCCTGGTCGCAGCCATCGCCTGGCGCCGTCGCTTCCTGCGCCTTGCAGTCGGGTGACCCAGGCTGGCAGCCGATACGAATGTGGAAGTGGTAATCGTGGCCCCAGAACGGCCTGACCTTGCGCAACCAGCTGCGGTCGCCTTTGACCGTGTCGCAGAGCTTCTTCTTGATCCCTGGATTGACCAGGATGCGCTCGACTTCGGGATAGCTCGCGGCGCGCCTCAACAGCCGCGTGTGCATCGGCGTCCACAGGCCATCCTTTACCAGATGGGTCTTTTCATCAACCATCAAGGTAGCGCTGATGTTTTCGCGCTCTTCGGTCGAAAGCTTGCGGTCGGGCATCGGCGTCAGCCAGATGTCGGCGTCGAGGCCGATCTGGTGCGAGGCATGGCCGGTAAGCATCGGTCCGCCGCGCGGTTGCGAGATGTCGCCGATCAGCAGGCCCGGCCAGCCGTCGGCGGCAGCATCGCGTGATAGTTTCTCGATTAGCGCGATCATTGCCGGATGGCCCCAACGGCGGTTGCGCGACGGTCGCATCACCTCCCAGTGCCGGCCGTCCATGGGCAGCGCGACGCCGCCGGAAAAACAGCCTTTGGAATAAAAGCCGATCGATTGCGCTGCTGCGAGTGCCGGCAGCTTTTTGGCGCCGAACAGCTCATTTGCCCGTTGCTCGGCGCTCGCCGTTTGCGCGGCAAGCGTTAGGCCGGCGACGGCCAGTGCTGCCGTCAGCAGCAGTGTTTTTCCCGGCAAGGCTCGCTTTAACGTCTTCCCCAAGCTGGACCCCTCCGCGATTTGAACCGCATCATACCACGCCCCGCGCAACGTATCGATCACGACCGTTTCATCGGACTGCGCGCCTCGCCGTCGCGCCAGTCGCCGCTCGCCCACATGGCGTCGAGAGCCGAGCGGTAGTCGGGGAAGCGAAAGCCATAGCCGGCCGCCTTGATCGCCGCGTTGGCGACACGCTTGTTCTCGCCATAGAAGGACCGCGCCATTGGCGAAAGTTGGGCGGTCTCGAACGGAATTTCGGGCGGCGGCTCGATGCCCATCAACCTGGCGGCATAGGCGACGACGTCCTGCGGCGGCGCCGGCAGGTCGTCGGTGACGTTGAAGATGCCGCCGCGATCGCCTTCGGCTAGATGCCAGAGAGCGCCGGCAATATCGTCGCAATGGATGCGGTTGAACACCTGGCCCGGCTTGACCAGTCGCCGGGCGGTGCCGTTTTCGAGATTGACCAGGGCGTTGCGGCCCGGCCCATAAATGCCGGAAAGCCGCAGGATCGCCACCGGCCGGTGGATGTCGTGGCCCAGTTGCAGCCAATCCTGCTCGGCTGCGACACGCATCACCGACCGCTTCGACAACGGCCGGCATTCGGCGGCCTCGTCCACCCAGTTGCCGCCATGGTCGCCATAGACGCCGACGGTGGAGAGATAGGCGATCCATTCGAGCTCCGGCATGTTGGCCACGATCACCTCGCGTGCCGCGCCCAGCACCGGGTCGCCGGCCTCGTCCGGCGCGACCGAGACGACGAGATGGGTTGTCTTCCCAAGCGCATCGCCGATTTCGGAAGTCAGCGTGCCATCGAAACGCAGCGGCACGATACCGGCTTGCCGCAGCGCCGCGAATTTTTCCAGCGACCGTGTTGTACCGAAGATCGTTGTGTCGGCATCCCTGTTGGCGCCGGCGAAGGCCCTGCCCGAATAACCGGCGCCGAAGATGAAAATCTGCTTTTTTGTCATGTATGGGCCTCGATCGGCTTTGGCAGGGCCAGAAGCCATTCGCCTCTTACCGCCTCGTCACCTTCTACTTGCAAAGCGGCTGCGGCACGTTCGGCAAATTCCTGACCCGGCACTAGCCGCGACAGCGCCCATACCGCGGCGCCGCGAACCAGCGGCGAGGCATCGTCGAGCAGCGCGCGGACGGCGCCGGCCAGCGACAAGTCCTGGGAATTGCCGGCCGCGATCAGCACGTTGCGGATAAAACGGTCACGGCCGATGCGCTTGACCGGCGAGCCCGAAAAAAGCGCGCGGAAGGCAGCGTCGTTCAGGCAAAGCAGCTCGGCGAGCGGCGGTTCGCGCAAGTCCGCGCGGGCGGCAAGCTTAGCCTCGGAGGCAGCTTGGGCGAACTTGTTCCACGGACAGGCGGCCAGGCAGTCGTCGCAGCCATAGATGCGATTGCCGATCTTTTCCCGGAACTCATGTGGGATCGGTCCTTTGTTCTCGATGGTGAGGTATGAAATGCAGCGCCGCGCATCGAGCCGGTAAGGCGCCGGAAAGGCGTCCGTCGGGCAGGCGTCGAGACAGGCGCGGCAGGAGCCGCAATGATCGTCCTCAGGCGCGTCCGGCACCAGCTCGGCCGTCGTGAAGATGGTGCCGAGGAACAGCCAGGAACCATGGGCGCGGCTGACCAGGTTGGTGTGCTTGCCTTGCCAACCGAGGCCGGCCGCCTCGGCCAGCGGCTTTTCCATCACCGGCGCGGTGTCGACAAACACTTTGACGTCGCCGCCGGCGCGCGCAACAAGCTTGCCGGCGATCGCCTTCAGCCGGCCTTTCATGACGTCATGATAATCGCGGTTCTGCGCATAGGCGGAGATCGCGCCGCGATCGCGTTTTGCCAGGATGTCGCGCGGGTCGCGGTCGGGGCCGTAATTCATCGCCAGCACGATGATCGAGCGGACCTCTGGCCAGAGCGCCGCTGGTTTGCCTCGCCGCTCGAGCGTTTCGGCAATCCAGCCCATCGAGCCGTGAAAGCCGTCGGCAACGAATTCGGCCAGCCGTTCCGGCGCCCGCGGAATCGCATCGGGCGTTGTGACGGCGACGGCGTCAAAGCCGGCGTTCCGCGCCTCGCGGTCGATCAGCGCGCGCAGCTTTGCCGTATCAGAAATCGAGGTCCGCATAATGTGACACCGGCGACAGGCCACGCACCCGGTCGGACAGAAGCGGCCGGAACGAAGGCCGTGATTTCACCCTTGTATACCATTCGCGCGCGGCGCTGTGTTCGCGCCAGTCGATCTCGCCGAGATAGTCGAGCACCGACAGTGCCGCCGCCGCCGCGAGATCGGCATAGGTGACCTTGTTGCCGGCCAGCCAATGACGGGTGCCGGCCAGCCAGTTGGTGTATTTCATGTGCTGGCGGATATTGGCGCGGGCGGCGCGGATCGCCGCCGAATCGGGCGAGCCGCCGCCCGCTGTTTCCGGCATGACCGGCTTCAGAACGCGCTCGCGCACCAGATGCCGGGTAACCTCGCTTTCCGCCTTGTTGAGGTACCAGTCGGTCAGCCGGCGGATTTCGGCGCGTTCCATCGGGTCTTCGGCGAATAGCCGCTTGTCGCGCTTGAGTACGCCGCGCGTCTCGTCGAGATATTCGGCAATGACCACTGCGCCAACAATCGGCACGTCGCCCTCGGCAAGCAGGATCGGCAGCGTGCCGGCCGGGTTCAGCGCCAGGAACTCCTTGCGCCGCGTCCACGGCTTCTCTTCGATCAGTGCCAGTTCCTCGCCATACTCGCCAAAGGCGAGGCGGACGAAGCGGCAGCTGGCGAACATCGGATGGTGGAAAAGCGTTAGCATGGTCCCGCGATAATAGAGCGCACTGGCAAATCGCCGGCTGCGCCGGTAAGTCTTGGCCGCCCGATTCAGGGGCTGTCAGGGTGCTGCGACCTATAGGGGGAGTTCTGCGCCGTGACAAGCAAGCCGTTTTCTCAAGCCCTCCCTCCAACGCCGAGGTTGCCATGGAAAGCCAGACCGTCGTCGAAGCGCTGCTGCTCGGCATGCTCGAGGGCCTGACCGAGTTTATTCCGGTGTCTTCGACCGGTCATATCCTGCTCGCCGGCCATTTCCTCGGCTTTCATTCGACCGGCAAGGCCTTCGAGATCCTGATCCAGCTCGGCGCCATATTGGCGATCCTCAGCGTCTATTTCCACCGGCTCTGGAAGATGCTGCTCGAACTGCCATACGATCGGCTGACGCGGCATTTCGTCCTTGGCATTCTCATCGCGTTCCTGCCGGCGGCCGTCGTCGGCGCGCTGGCGCATGATTTCATCAAGACGGTGCTGTTCGAATCGCCGCGGCTGATCTGCATCATGCTGATCATCGGCGGCGTCATCCTGCTGCTGGTCGATCGCATGAAGCCGAAGCCATATTACCACGATGTCGAGCGGTTCCCGACCAGGCTCTATCTGCAGATCGGGCTGTTCCAGTGCTTGTCGCTGATCCCCGGCACATCGCGCTCGGGTTCGACCATCGTCGGCGCGCTGCTGCTCGGGGTCGACAAACGGGCGGCGGCGGAATTCTCCTTCTTCCTTGCCATCCCGACCATGGTCGGCGCCTTCGCCTTCGACCTGTTCAAGAACCGCAATGTGCTGAGCAGTGCCGACCTGCCTATCATCGCCGTCGGCTTCGTCGCCGCCTTCGTCACCGCGCTAATCGTCGTGCGCTTCCTGCTCGACTATGTCTCGCGCCATGGCTATGCGCTGTTCGGCTGGTGGCGGCTGGTCGTGGGCATCGTCGGCCTGGCGGGGCTGGCAATCTGGGGGTGAGCCGGCGCGGATAGCGCAATCCCAGCCGGAACTCTGTTCTTGCCCGAAGCCGAGCCATACGATCTTGTGGACGTATGGTTCGCAGGGGGAATGCATGAGCGAAGTTCTTGACGCCCTCGTTATTGGCGCCGGTCCGGCGGGGCTCGGCGTCAGCTACTTCTTGAAACGGCAGGGCCGCGACCACCGTGTGCTCGATCGAGGCCGGATCGGCGAAACGTGGCGAACGCAGCGATGGAATTCGTTTCGACTGAATTCGCCGACCATTCGCTCCATCTTACCCGGTGATTCCTACGAGGGGCCGGAGCCCTGGGGCGCGATAACCCACCACGAATTTGTCGCGTATCTCGAAGGCTATGCCGAGCGGCACCGCCTGCCGGTAAGCACCCAAACTCCGGTTCAAGAGCTGACGAGAGACGATGGGATCTTTCGCGTCACTACGGCGGCTCGTGGCGTGCTTCTGGCGCGCAATGTGGTGATCGCCACCGGCGACCAGAACCGACAGGTCCGGCCACCAGGGTCGGCGGACTTGCCGGCGGCAGTTCGCCAAGTCGATTCTTCGGCTTATCGCAACCCGGCCGAGTTCGAGAATGGCGCGGTGCTGGTGGTCGGCAGCGGCCAGTCGGGCGGCCAGATCGCCGAGGATCTGGCGGTGGCCGGACGTGCGGTCTTTTTGGCGACCAGCCGCAACGGCCGTTGGGTGCGGCGCTACCGCGGGGGCAACATACTTAAATGGCTGACGCTGTCCGGTTTTCTCGACGTTCCGCGCAAGGAACTCGTCCTCCCCTCCGGCAAGCTGCAGGCCCGCGCGCTGGTCGGCGCGACCCATACAATCAGCCTGCAATCGCTGAGTGCACAGGGCGTGGTGCTGCTCGGCCGCTTCAGGGGCGTGGAGAATGGCAGCCTCGTCTTCGGCGACGAACTCGACGACCATATGCGATTTGCCGACGAGGTTTCGGCGAATGCCAAGCGCCTGGTCGACGAGTACATTGAGCGCGCCGGCCTCGATGCGCCCTGGCCGAGGATGATCCAGCCGAGACGGTTGCCCCGCGCTTGCCCGATCCTCCGATCCGCTCCCTCGACTGGACGGCGAGCGGCATCAGATCAGTGATCTGGTGCACGGGTTTCACCGGCGATTTCTCATGGGTCCGGCTTCCTGGCGCGCTCGATGCGGCCGGCCAGCCCGTCCACGAGGATGGCGTCGGCGCTGTTCCAGGTCTCTTTTTCGCCGGCCTCGATTTCGGGTCGACACGGAAATCGGGCACCATACCGGCCATTCCAGAGGAGGTGGCTGGCATTGTGGAGCGACTTGTCCAGGTGCGGCGGCCTTGACCTCGGCGCGTCTGGACCTCGGCTGGTCGTCGTCGGGCTGACAGCACTGGCCATATAGGGACCATATAGGGATGAGCCGGCGCAGTCATTCGGAATGGTCGCCCTGGAGACGCCAAAGGAGGTGCATCAAGGCGCGCGATCGGTCAGCGCGCTCGCACCTTCCTCAGCGGCGCAATGTGCGCAGCAGTAGATGATGTCATCCTGTTCGACGCCATGTCCGATGATCCGGCATCCGCAATGCGGACACGTCGGAGCAAGTTTCTGGACCGCGCATTCGAAGCTGTCGAATGTGTAGGTCTCCTCGGCCATCGTCACTTTGAAAGCCTTGTCGTAGTCATTCCCGCATTGATCGCATCTGGCCATGGTTCTTTTCCTTCTTTCATTGGCTTCAAGCTCGACCAACCTGTCGCGCGGCGATAGGTTCCCGCCAGGATCAGAGGGCCGTCCTAAGGCGGAGACGAGCGCGAGCCTACGCCACGGCGCTGTTCGATCACGCGGATCACCTCGTCGATATCGCGCGGCTCGATGTCGAGTTCCTTCAGGCCCGGCGCGTCGATTGCTGCCACATTATCCTGACGCATAAGATCGATCTGGTTGCGCGTTATGGGGGCAGCCGGGAGGAGTTCCGCGACGCCAGCCAAGGCGTTCCATACAGCAAACGGCACCGGCATCAGCTTTACGTGCGTATCGAGCTGTCGGGCGATCTCCCGAAGCAATTCCTTATAGGTATAGATACGCGGGCCCCCGAATTCGAATATGGATGAACCCTTGTGGCTTCGCCCGTCGATCAGCCGGCTCACTGCTTCCGCGACGTCGGCCACATAGACCGGCTGAAGCCGTGTGCCACCATCGCCGAACAGCGGATAGACCGGCAGGAGGCGTATCAGCCTCACAATGGTCGTGAGGAAAGCGTCGTCAGGTCCTGTCATGACGGCGGGACGCACAATGAAAGCGCCGGGAAATGCGTTTCCCACGGCAACTTCTCCGCGCCCACGTGCCCTTATATAATTCGAATCCGATTGAGGATCGGAGCCGATCCCTGAAATCTGGACGAACTGATCGATCTCGACCTTGCGCGACACGGCAGCGAGATCGGCCGCGGCTTTCACATGGACGCGTTCAAAGGTCTGGACGCCCTGCTCGACGTAAAGACTGATAGCATTCACGACCGCCTGTGATCCGGTAATGGCCGACCCAATCGAGGACGCATCCAATATATCCGCCTCGACTGCTTCGGGCATCCTTGTAATCGAGGAAAAGACCAGGGCCACGCGAGCCGGATGGCGAGATGCGGCGCGCACCGTGAAACCCCTTTCCAGGAGCCGCGTCACGATCCTGCGCCCGAGAAAGCCAGTTCCGCCGAACACGGTGACGATCCGTTCCTGGTTGAGATCGTCAGGATCCATTTGCCTCGCCATCCCTTGTCCTCGCACGCCTGCCACGAGGACTGCCCTGATCGGCATTTGAACCAGCCCGTCGAACATCAGGACGGTTGGAGAACAACGCAGGAACGCTTTTGTTCCAGTCAGTGCTGGGCGGAGACCAGGTCGACAAACCGATCGATTGAGCGAATCCAGGTGAGCGTCGGCACATGATCCAGGCGGCAAATGGCGCTACTTGCTTGTTCCCATCGACGAGACGACAGGCAATCGAATCTGAACCGGAGATCGCGGCAAAACCGACCCCACTTCGGGAATGACCTAGTTCCCCCCGTAAAAAACGTTCTCGACATGCACCGGCCAGCGCCACGGCAATACCGCCACCATGTCGAAGCGCACCGATAATTTTCCGTAGTCGGATTGGCGCGACAGCCAGAAATCGGCCGCGCCTTCGATGCGGCGCTCCGATTCGCGGCCGACGGCCTCCATCGCCTCGATCAGCGTACGGCGTGCCTTGACCTCGACGATCAGCACCAAATCGCCACGCCGCGCGATCAGGTCGATCTCGCCAAACCTGGTACGGTGGCGGCGGGCAAGAATCCGGTAGCCCTTCAGCATCAGCGCCGCCGCCGCCAGCCATTCACCGTGATGGCCGCGCCGGTAGGCCTTTTGCCGGCTGGCGCTCCGCCGTTCAGCCATCGCGGTCTCCGCCGGCCCCGTCTCTTCCGGCATTCCTGAGGTCGAGCAGCCGTCGGTAGAGCGTCTGTTTTTGGCCACCCGTCATCTTGGCGGCTTCCGCCGCCGCCTTGGAGGCCGGCATCTCGGCCGCCAGCGAAAGCAGCAGCCGGTCGATGTCTTCAGGCTCATCAGCGACCGCATCGGCCGGGCCGACGCAGATGACGATTTCGCCCTTAGGCGTATCGGCTGCCGCGTAATGGCCGGCGAGTGACTGCAGGGTGCCGGTCCGCATCTCCTCGAAAGTCTTGGTCAACTCGCGGCCGATCGCCGCCTTGCGGGCGCCGCCCAGCACCTCGACCATGGCACTGAGCGTCTCGGCCAGCCGGCGCGGCGATTCGAAGAAGATCAACGTTGCCGGCACCGCCTTCAGCGCTTCCAGCCGCGTCAGCCGCTGGCCGGTCTTCACCGGCAGGAAGCCGGCAAACAGAAAGGCGTCCGAAGGCAGGCCGGATGCCGTCAGAGCGGCAAGTGGCGCCGACGGTCCGGGGATCGGCACGACACGAATGCCGCGTTCCAGCGCCTCGCCAACCAGCCGGTAGCCGGGATCGGAGATGAGCGGTGTGCCGGCATCAGAGATCAGCGCTACGCTCTGCCCGGCCAGCAGTGCCGCGATCAGCTTCGGCCCGGCCTCGGCGGCATTGTGCTCGTGATAGGCGGTGGTGCGGCGGCGGATGCCGTAGCGGTCGAGCAGGACGCGCGAAACACGCGTGTCCTCGCAGGCGACGATATCTGCGGCGGCGAGCGTTTCCAGCGCGCGCAGCGTGATGTCGGCGAGATTGCCGATCGGCGTAGCCACCAGATAGAGCGCCGGCTCGAGCGGCCGGGCGGCGATCTCGGTCTGCCCGACCACATAACTGCGTTTGGCTAATTCGCCGGTCACCTGCACAACTCCGTTCGACCCTGTTTGGCACGGCTCACGCCTGGTTGCAAAAGCCTGGGTTGCAAACGCCCGGTTCCAAACGGGGTCCCGACGTGAACCGGCCGCCATGCCGTTGCCATAGTAGGGAACGAAACCGTTGCCGGCGAATTTTAACCCTGATCTCGGGAGGAGCAGGATGGACAGCCTGACGATACAGGACGTTTTCGAACCCTATTATGCCGGCCGCAAGCGCTTCGCCGCGCCAGGCGACAAGAGCCTGCGTGGCAACGCGGATGGCGAGGCCAGGAAACCGCTCGCACGCCAGCCATTGGCAGAGAGCAAGCCCGTAACCGAAACCGACAGCACGACGGAGCACTGACCGGACGATGCCCAATCGCTTCGATATTTTCATCACCCGTCTCGAAACAAAAAGCGCCCGCGATGGCGCAGCATCACATCCCACAGGCGACCAGCATTCTGCCCCGCGCGACAAGAGCGAGATCAAGCAGACCCGCTCCGGAGAAGCGCATGCCGAGAAGGACCGCGGCAAGCGTCGTTTCAAGCACGACGCTTGATCCTCTTTTCGTCATCCTGGGACGGAGCAAGGAGCGCAGCGACGCGGCGCAGACACCCGGATCCATGCCGTAATATTCAAGCGTTTCGACAGTTCAGAATTATTCTACCGCAGCATTCTTCGACAAGGGTAGCGGCATGGATCCTCGGGTCAAGCCCGAGGATGACGAAGGCGCAGTAGCGCGACAGCCTTCAGAGATATCGCGATACCTTCACCGCCAGCAACCGGACCAGTTCCGGGTCCATGAATTCATAGTCGTCGGGAATATCGAGGCAGATCACCCGAGCCTTCCTTAGACTGGCCCTGAATTTCTGCTGCAGTTTGCCGCGGTGCGCCTTTTCCATGACGAAGATGATATCGGCCCAGGCGACAAGTTCGTGCGTCAACGGAGTGTCGGTATCGTGATTGGTGCCGGCCGAAGCGACCTCGATGTCCCTGCGACCGGAAAACACCTGCTCCGCCGTCGGGCTGCGCAAGCGATTCTGGCTGCAGACGAAGAGAACGTTCTTCACCGGTACTATCTGGCCAGATCCGCCACGACGGCATCGAGCACGATCATGCCGGCCGGCGTGGCGCGCAGGCGGGCATTGCCGATCGGCGCCACCAGGCCTTCGTCCTGCAGCACCGACAGCCGTGCCGTCGACAGGCCGCGCCCGGAAAACGCCTCGTAGCGGGAAAGGTCGATGCCTTCCGCCAGCCTCAGCCCCATCAGCAGGAACTCGTCGGCTTCTTCCGATCGCGTCAGGATCTCGCCGCCGGTGACGCCATGGCCCTTGGCCTCGACCAGATTGGCCCAGGTCTCCGGCATTTTCTCGGCGATTGTCACCACGCGCCGCCCGCTCTCGACGAAACGGCCATGCGCGCCGGGACCGACGCCGACATATTCGCCATAGCGCCAGTAGGTGAGATTGTGCCGGCTTTCAGCGCCGGGCCTGGCGTGGTTGGAAATCTCGTAGGCCGGCAGTCCGTGCGCGGCGGTGATCTCCTGCGTCAACGCATAGAGATCGGCGGCAACATCGTTGTCTGGAATGATGAATTTCCTTGCTGCATGCAGTGCATGGAACGGCGTGCCTTCCTCGATGGTCAGCTGGTACAGCGACAGATGGTCGGCGGCGTGGCCGATCGCCTGCTCGAGTTCCGTCTGCCACGCTTCAGGCGTCTGGTCCGGCCGCGCGTAGATCAGGTCGAAGGACAACCGTGGGAAAATCTCGCGCGCCAGGCCGATCGCATGCAGGGCCTCATCGACATTGTGCAAACGGCCGAGAAAGCGCAGATCCTTGTCGTTCAGCGCCTGCACGCCAAGCGACACCCGGTTGACGCCCGCCGCGCGATAGCCGCGAAAGCGCTCGGCCTCGACCGAGGAAGGATTGGCCTCCAGCGTCACCTCGATGCCATCTGGTACCGTCCAGTTCTTCGCCACGGCATCCAGCACCGCCGCCACGGTCTGCGGCTTCATCAGCGACGGCGTACCGCCACCGAGAAAGATGCTTGTCACCTCGCGCGGCCCGGTGCGGCCGCGCATGGTCGCCAACTCGGCCTCGAAGGCGCGCGCAAAACGCTCCTGGTCGACCGGCTGGTGGCGGACATGGCTGTTGAAGTCGCAATAGGGGCACTTGGCCGCGCAGAACGGCCAGTGGATGTAGACGCCAAAACCCGGGCTGCGGTCGAGCAGCATGGTCATGCCGCGGCCAATCGGGCTTGCGCGAATTTCTGGAAGGCGCGGGCGCGGTGCGACAATGCTGTCGGCTGGCCCGGCTTCCAGCCATGTTTTTCCTCAGCGGTCATCTCGCCGAAGGTTTTTTCGAACCCGTTGGGCAAGAACACCGGGTCGTAGCCGAAGCCGAGTTCGCCGCGCGGCGGCCATACCAGCGTACCTTCGACCTCGCCGCGAAAATATTCAGCCTGGCCGTCGGGAAAGGCTAGGCAGATGACCGCGACAAAGCGGCCCTTGCGCTGAGCAGGCGCGATCGCGCCAACTTCCTGCAAGGCCACTTCCGTGCGCTGCATGGCCATGCCGAAGTCGCGGGGGCCGTCCGGCGTCTCGGCCCAGTTGGCAGTGTAGACGCCGGGTGCGCCGTCGAGCGCATCGACACATAGGCCGGAATCGTCCGACAGCGCCGGCAATCCAGTGGCCTTGGCAGCGGCCAAGGCTTTTATGAGCGCGTTCTCCTCGAAAGTGGTGCCGGTCTCGTCCGGTTCCGGCAAGCCGTATTCCTTGGCGGACCTCGCTTCTATGCCGAACGGCGCCATCAGATCGGCGAATTCGCGCAATTTGCCGGCATTGTGGCTTGCGACGACGATCTTATGCCCATCAAGCGAATGAACAATTGGCGAATGAACAGTCTGCGAATGCATCAGATGCCCCAGATTCTTGGCTCGGCGAATTCGATCGAATTGCCCGAGGGGTCGCGAATATAGATCGAGCGGCCGCCTTGCGGCCACTCGAACTCGCTTTCGATGGCGATGCTGTTTGCTTCCAGGTGCGCTTTCCAGCGCACGATCTCGTCGGCGCTTGCGGCGAAACAGAGATGGCCCTCGCCGACGGCGCCATGCGGCGGCACTGGCAGCCTGGCGTCGGCCGGCGGCGGCACTTTCGTCGCCTCGGCATTGAAGATAAGCAGCACGCCGTCGCCGCAGCGGAAGAAGAGATGCCTGCCCTCGACCTTGCCGAGCGGATCGAGCCCGAGGACGCCCGAATAGAACCGTTCCGCGGCAGCGAGATCCGTCACGTAGAGTGCTGATTCCAGGATTGCGGAAGGAGTCACAGGATCGTCACCCTCATCGTCATAACCTGAAGATCAGTCCACCGCCATCTGCTGCAGGCTGACCAGGCGCTGAATGCCTTTCTTGGCCAGCCCCATCAAGGCCGCGAACTGCTCTTCCGAGAACGGTTCGCCCTCGGCCGTGCCCTGGATCTCGACGATGCCGCCCTTGCCGGTCATGACGAAATTGGCGTCGGTTCCGGCCGAGGAATCCTCGATATAGTCAAGGTCGATGACCGGCTGACCATCATGGATGCCGCAGGAGATCGCCGCAACGTGATCCTTCAGCACCTTGCCCAGGCTCGCCATTTGGCGGGCTTCCATCCAGCGCAGGCAATCGTAAAGCGCCACCCAGCCGCCGGTGATCGAAGCGGTGCGCGTGCCGCCATCGGCCTGGATCACATCACAGTCGACGGTGATCTGCTGCTCGCCGAGCGCCTGCAGATCGACCACGGCGCGCAGGGAGCGGCCGATCAGCCGCTGGATCTCCAGCGTGCGGCCGCCTTGTTTGCCGGCCGAAGCCTCGCGGCGCATGCGCTCGCCGGTCGAACGCGGCAGCATGCCGTATTCCGCCGTCACCCAGCCCTTACCGGAGTTGCGCATCCAACCCGGCACCTTTTCCTCCAGGCTGGCCGTGCACAGCACATGCGTGTCGCCGAACTTCACCAGGCACGAGCCTTCCGCATGCTTGGAGACGCCGCGCTCGAAGGAGATGGGGCGCATTTCGTCGAACTGGCGTTTGGAAGGGCGCATTCAGGCTTCTTTCTTTCTTCGGAATCTTGGCCGGCTTGTAGCCGCACGGGGCGTGAGGCGCAAAGGAAAATGGACCGGTTGCGCCGACGCCGCGGAAGTCTATATCTTCGGGCCGGAGGTTTTTGGCTCGAAATGACCAAGGCAGTCGATCCCGGTTCGCAATCGCACGTGCTCCCGTCGCACGCGCTGCAATCGCCCGCGCTTCAATCGCTCGACATGCGTTCGCGCGACATCTTCCGGCGCATCGTCGATTCTTATCTGAGGGATGGCGAGCCGGTCGGCTCGCGCAGCCTGTCGCGCATCCTGCCGTCGTCGCTGTCGCCGGCCACCATCCGCAACGTGATGAGCGACCTCGAGCATCTCGGCCTGATCTATGCGCCGCATATTTCGGCCGGCCGTCTGCCGACCCAGGCCGGCCTGCGCTTCTTCGTCGATGCGTTCATGGAACTCGGTGACCTCTCCGACGAGGAGCGCCGCACCATCGAGGCGCAGGTGCGCGCCTCCGGCTCGGGCGCGACGCTGGAGCATATGCTGACCGAGGCCAGCCAGATGCTGTCCGGCATGTCGCGCGGCGCCGGCCTTGTGCTCGCCGCCAAGAACGAGGTGGCGCTGAAGCACATCGAATTCATCCAGCTCGAGCCGACCAAGGCGTTGGCCGTGCTGGTCTCGCAGAACGGCGACGTCGAAAATCGCGTCGTCGATCTGCCCGCCGGCATCACCGTCTCGCAATTGCACGAAGCCTCCAATTTCCTCAACGCCCATATTCGCGGCCGCACCCTGGCCGAAGCGCGGGTCGAGATCGCCCGCATCAAGGAAGAGACCAGGGCAGCCCTCGATACGCTTTCACAGGATCTGGTCGAGAAGGGCCTGGCGGTCTGGGCAGGCGCCGAAAGCGGGGTGCCTGGGCGGCTTATCGTGCGCGGCCGCGCCAATCTCCTGGAAAACGTCACTGCCCAGGCCGACATCGAATTGCTGCGGCATCTCTTCGAGGATCTCGAAACCCAGGACGGACTGATCCAGCTCCTCGACCTCGCCGAGGAGGGCCCGGGCGTGCGCATCTTCATCGGTTCGGAAAACAAGCTGTTTTCTCTGTCGGGCTCATCACTGGTGGTGGCACCCTATCGCGACAAGGACGCCCGCGTCGTCGGTGCGCTCGGCGTCATCGGGCCGACGCGGCTGAATTATGCGCGCATAGTACCGATGGTCGACTATACCGCGCAGCTGATTTCGCGCATGCTGCGCTAGGAGCCGCCGCGGCCTGCCGCAAGGAGAAAAAGAATGGCGCTGGAATCGTTCAAGGCCCAGATCAGCCTGCTGCTCGAAGAAATGATCAACCAGCCAGAGGATCAGCACGAGGTGCAAGAGCAGTTGCGCGAGAAGCTGCAAGAGATGCGGGCCATGGGCTTGCCGCTGCCGGCCGATCTGGTCGCGCTGGAAAAGCGCCTCGACGACGATTTCTACGCCGCCGGCAAGTGAATCGGGGTTCGGCTTCAAATCCTCGTGTGCTGGACGGCCGCTTGGAACGACCAATGCCTCATCCCGTTTGCCCTTTTCGAGGCGAATCCCGGAGGACGTTGATGATCCGATCTGGCGGCTTTGCGGCCATTGCCGCTGCTCTCCTTGTTGCGACACCGGCAGCCGCCCAGCAGGCGGATCAGAAGGTGCTCAAAGGCGAAGCCGCTTTTGGCGATTGGCACGCCGACAGGCCTGGCACCCGCCGCCTGATCGGGCCGCAAGACATGCCGCCAGCCGATCCCGCCCAATCCGCGTCGAACGGCGCCGGCGTGGCGGAACGGCCCGAAAGGGCCAAGCCAGATTTGCCGCCGGGCTTTTCGGCCGAACTGATCGCATCCGGCATCGTCAATCCGCGCGTCGTGCGCGTCGCTCCGAATGGCGACCTGTTCGTTGCCAACAGCCATGCCGACCAGATACGTGTCTATCGTCTCGCCGAGGGCAGCGCCAAGCCCATCGAGAAAGCGATCTTCGCCAAGGGGCTCAGTTATCCCTACGGCATCGCCTTCTATCCGCCAGGAGACAAGCCGCAATGGGTCTATGTCGCAAACAGCGACAGCATCGTCCGCTTTCCTTATCGCGACGGTGACCTAAAGGCATCCGGTAAACCAGAAACCATTGTCGCCAAAATCCCGTCGGGCGGTCACACGACCCGCGACATCGCCTTCTCGCCGGACGGCAAGACGCTTTATCTGTCGGTTGGCTCCGCCTCGAACGTCGCCGAGGACATAGGCAAGGAGCCGGATAGCGGCCTCGACGCCTGGGCCAAATCAAAGCCGCTCGGGGCGGCCTGGGGCTCCGAGGACGGCCGTGCCGATGTGCTCGCCTTCGATCCGGATGGGAAAAATCCCCGAACTGTCGCCACCGGCCTGCGCAACTGTACGGGCATGACCGTGCAGCCCGCCACCGGCGCATTGTGGTGCGTCGTCAATGAGCGCGACGAACTCGGCGACAATGTGCCGTTCGAATTTGCAACTGTAGTCAAGGACGGCGGATTCTATGGTTGGCCTTGGTACTACATCGGCAATCACGAGGATCCGCGCCATCAGGGCGAGCGGCCCGACCTAGCCGGCAAGGCCACTGTCCCGGACGTACTGATGCAGGCGCATTCGGCGCCGATGAATATAGCCTTCTACGACGGCAACAACTTCCCGGCGGATTATCAGGGTGACGCCTTCGTCACCATGCATGGTTCGTGGAACCGTGGCGCCAGGACCGGCTACAAGGTGGTGAGGCTCAAATTCAGGGATGGCAAGCCGACCGGCGAATATGAGGACTTCATGACCGGCCTCGTTATCTCGAACGACGCCGTCTGGGGCCGCCCGGTCGGTATCGCCATCGCCAAGGACGGCTCGCTGATCGTCACCGAGGACGGCAACGGCACCATCTGGCGCGTTACCTACGAAGACGGCCGCTCTTGAACGGCGGTGTCGCCTGCTGCGCTGGCGCAATCGAATCCGGGCCGAGGGAATTCACCCAACTTCCACATTGTGCGACAAGCGCGAATCATGACGCTCACCGGGTTCCTCGCCTATAGTGCTGCCCTCGGCATCGCCGCAGCCATCCCCGGCCCCGGCGTCACCGCGCTCGTTGCGCGAGCGCTGGGTTCGGGCTTCCGCGCGTCGCTGGCCATGTCCTTCGGGCTGATGCTCGGCGACCTGACCTATCTCACGGCCGTGGTGCTCGGCCTGGCTTTCGTCGCACAGACCTTTGGCATGGTCTTTCTGGTCATCAAATGGCTGGGCGTCGCCTACCTCGCTTTTCTTGGCTGGCGTTTCTGGACGAGCGGCATCACGCCCGAAACGGTGGAGGCGAAGAAAGGCAAGGGCGGGTTGGCATCCAGCTTTGTAGCTGGTCTCGCCGTCACGCTCGGCAATCCGAAGACGATGATCTTCTACCTCGCCATCACCCCGACCATCGTCGATCTGAAGACGATCACGCTGGTCGATTACGGCATCCTTGTCGCGCTCACCATCGTCGTCCTGCTCGTGGTGCTGGTGCCTTATCTGGCGCTCGCGGCCAAGGCGCGCTGGTTCCTGAAGTCGCCGCGGGCGCTGAGGGCACTCAATCGCACCGCCGCCGGTTTCATGATCGGGGCAGCGGCAGCTATCGCCGCCCGCCAATAGACCTCTTTCGCCAAGCCGGCCAGGAATTGTCACACCTTTCCAAGGCGGGGTATTCGGCACGAACTTCACTCGGATATTTTCGATCGACAGCCTATCTTGCGCGGCGGATGGCTCTATCTTATGCCCGCCCGACTCTTGCCGCTTGACCTCTGGGAGGAAAATCAATGAACAAACCCGCCACCCCCACACACGTGCCCGGCCGCGGCCGCATCTATAATTCGATCACCGAGACGATCGGCGACACGCCGTTGGTGCGGCTCGACAAATTCGCCAGGGAGAAGGGTGTCGTCGCCAATCTGCTGGCCAAGCTCGAATTCTTCAACCCGATCGCTTCGGTCAAGGACCGCATCGGCGTGTCGATGATCGAGGCACTGGAGGCTTCTGGGAGGATTACGCCCGGCAAGACCACGCTTATCGAGCCGACCTCGGGCAATACCGGCATCGCGCTCGCCTTTGCCGCCGCCGCCAAAGGCTACAAGCTGATCCTGACGATGCCGGAAACCATGTCGGTCGAGCGCCGCAAAATGCTGGCGCTGCTCGGCGCCGAGCTGGTGCTGACCGAAGGGCCGAAAGGCATGAAGGGCGCCATCGCCAAGGCCGACGAGCTGGCCGCGACGCTGCCCGATGCCGTCATTCCGCAACAATTCGAGAACCCGGCCAATCCGGAAATCCATCGCCGCACCACAGCCGAGGAAATCTGGAACGACACCCATGGCGAAGTCGATATCTTCGTTGCCGGCATTGGAACCGGCGGCACCATCACCGGCGTCGGCCAGGTGCTGAAGAAGCGCAAGCCCTCGGTGCATGTCGTCGCCGTCGAGCCGGAGGCCTCGCCGGTACTGTCCGGCGGCCAACCCGGCCCGCACAAGATCCAGGGCATTGGCGCCGGCTTCGCACCAAAAATCCTCGACACGACGATCTACAACGAGATCGTCAAGGTCTCGAACGAGGATTCGGTCGCCAATGCACGGCTCGTCGCCCGTCTCGAAGGTGTACCGGTCGGCATCTCGTCGGGTGCCGCCCTGCAGGCGGCAATCGTCGTCGGCTCGCGGCCGGAGAACAAGGGCAAGAACCTCGTCGTCGTCATCCCCTCCTTCGCCGAGCGCTATCTCTCCACGATCCTATTCGAGGGATTGGGTGCTTAGAGTCTGGACAGGAGTTTTTGGCCGGTTCGTAGCGATCCTTCGCGCTGCCCCTCCGGCATAAAAAGTTCTGTTTCGACGCTTCGGCGTGGACTGCTGAAAAACCACCTGTGGCGGGCGTCGTTCGCTTGAGCGGCGAGTCACTTCCAAATCGTCGCTGCACCGGCAGGTGGAGGACTTCATGTACAAGCTCTATACGCGTGCCAATACCGGCGGCTTTGTCGTCGAGGCGGCGCTTGCTTTAGCGGGAGTGCCTTTCGACCAGATCGATGTTCCAAAAGGCCGACCCAACCAAGCCTTCCTCGACATCAATCCCTTGAACCAGGTCCCGGTCCTGGTCTTGCCGGATGGGCATTCGATGACCGAGTCGGCGGCAATCTGCATCCTGCTCGCCGAACGCTATCCGGAAGCAGCTCTAGCGCCGGCAGCGAACACACCTGACCGCGCCGACTTCCTGCGCTGGATGTTTTTCATGTCCTCCGTCATCTATTCGGCTGACCTGCGGTTCTTCTACGCTCATCGCTACACGACAGATCCCGGCGGCGTGGAAGCCGTCAAACAGGCGGCGGTCTCGGAAATGGATCGCGGCTTCGCCATTCTCGATGCCGCCCTCGAAGGCCGCGACTGGCTGGTCGGCGACCGGCTCTCGCTGGCCGACATCTATCTCGTCATGTTGGTGGCTTGGCATCCCGAGGTCGCGAAGATTCCAACCGCTTGGCCGAACATCGAACGCCTGTGGGCCAATTTGCGGGAACATCGGGTGATAAAGAGGCTGAATGCTTCCCACGACATGTGGCCGGCCTAAGCACTCCGCCTTGTCTCAGTGTCTTTCCGCGCGGTCGAGACCTGCCCGTCGTTCCTGCAGGAACCGGCGCACGGCCGGATCGCGTTCGAGGCCGATAGCCCGGTCATAGGCCTCGCTCGCTTGCGGAACTCTGCCGAGTCTTGCCAGCAGGCCCGCTCGGGCGGCCCAGTAAGGTTGATAGTCATACAGCCGCTTGTCGCCGCTGAGTTGATCAAGGGCGCCCAATCCTGCCGAAGCACCTTCGGCCTCGGCAATCGCCACCGCACGGTTGATCGACACCACCGGCGAGCCGGCAATCACCGACAGCGCGTCGTAGAGCTCCTTGATCGCGACCCAGTCGGTGCCGCCGGTCAGCCGCCTTGTCGCATGGGCTGACTGCACGGCGGCCTCGAGCTGGTAGCGGCCGACCACGCCCTTGGCAGCGGCGCGCCCGAGCAGCATCTCCGCTTCGTCGATCATTGTATCGTCCCACAGTGCAAGATCCTGCTCCGCTAGCGGCACATAGTCGCCTGCCGCATTGCGCCGCGCTGCGCGCCGCGCTTCGGCGAACAGCATCAGCGCCAGCAGGCCGAGTGCTTCCGGCTCATCCGGCATCAGCGAGGCGACCAGCCGGCCGAGCCAGATGCCTTCGGTCGCGAGATTGCGCCGCTGCGCTTCGGTGCCGGCGGGGTCGGACCAGCCTTCGGCAAACGCCGCGTAGATCGCTTCCAGAACGGTGCCCAGCCGCTCGCCGAGTTCGGCCCGCTCCGGCACGCGGAACGGAATGCCGGTCTCGCGGATGCGGGCCTTGGCGCGCACCAGGCGCTGGCTCATCGTGGCCGGCGAGACAAGAAAGGCCGAGGCGATGGTCGCTGCGTCGAAGCCCAGAACCGTCTGCAGGATCATCGGCGCGCGGATACCGGCCTCGATCGCCGGATGAGCGCAAGCAAACATCAGCCTGAGCCGCTCGTCCGGCAGGTCTTCGTCGGCCATGCGTGCCTCCATCTCCTCCGCGATCAGCCTGAGGTGGTCGCGGCCCGCCTCGCTTGTCAGCCGCCGTCTGAGCGCGTCGACGCGGCGCCGGCGCGCCACCGCCAGCAGCCAGGCTTCCGGCTTGTTGGGCACGCCCGCCTGTGGCCAACGCTCGAGCGCCGCTGCAAAGGCATCGGCCAAGGCGTCCTCGGCAGCGGCCACGTCGCGCGTGCGTGCGGCGAGATAGGCGACCAGCTTGCCGTAGCTTTGCCGGGCGGCCGCTTCCGCCGCCGCCCGTGCGGTGTCGGGCAGTTCAGGCATCACATGGTGAGTTCCCAGATCGGCCGCACCTCTACCGTGCCGGTGCTGGCGCCCGGGCAGCGCGCCGCCCAGGCAATAGCCGCGTCGACGTCCTCCGCTTCGATCATATAGAAACCGGCAAGCTGCTCCTTGGTGTCGGCATAGGGGCCGTCGAGCACGTTGGTCTTGCCATTGGCCATCCGCACCGAGGTAGCGGATTGCGTCGGCTTCAGCCGGTCGCCGGCGAGCCAGGCGCCCGATTTCTTCAGCGCTTCGGTGTAGGCGACATAGGCGCTCGACATCTGTGTCACCGCATCTGCCGGCGCGGCCGCCATCCCCGCTTCGTTTCCGTAGATCAAAAGCATATATCGCATGGTCTTCTCCCGTTTCTCGAAGGCCGCATCGTTGCGAGCCGGACGTATGTCGCGCGGCCCTGCCCGATTTCGACAGGCGCTGGAAAAATCTTTCGGCCGCGATGCGATCTCGCGCAAGCGCCGATGTGTTACGGCATCGCCTAGCCGTTCGTCTAATCGCTGCTATTGCGGGTTGGCATTTCCCGCCCGCTGTCTAAACTCGCTTCGCTTCGTGCCGCTGAGGAGGGCACGGCGGCGCATTTTCAGGGAGGAAATCGCATGCTCAATTTCAGGACGAAATTTGTTGCAGCCGGCGCGCTGGCGCTGTCGCTTGGCCTTGGCGCGGTATCGGTCAAGGCACAGGAATTCATCAACGTGCTGACCGGCGGCACGTCGGGCGTCTACTATCCGCTCGGCGTAGCGCTGTCGGAGATCTATGGCAAGGGCATCGAAGGCGCGCGTACCCAGGTGCAGGCGACGAAAGCGTCGGTCGAAAACCTCAACCTGCTGCAACAGGGCAAGGGCGAGATCGCCTTTGCGCTCGGCGATTCCGTCAAGCTGGCCGCCGAGGGCAATACCGAAGCCGGCTTCCCAGGCAAGCTCGACAAGCTGCGCGGCATTGCCGCCATCTATCCCAACTACATCCAGATCGTCGCCAGCAAGGAGTCCGGCATCAAGACGCTCGCCGACCTCAAGGGCAAGAGCCTGTCGGTCGGCGCGCCGGCCTCGGGCACCGAGCTCAACGCCCGCACGATCTTCGCCGCTGCCGGGCTGAAATACGAAGACCTCGGGCGGATCGAATATCTGCCCTTCGCCGAATCGGTGGAGCTGATCAAGAACCGCCAGCTCGACGCTACGCTGCAATCGGCTGGCCTGGGCGTTGCCTCGATCCGCGACCTCGCCACCTCGGTCCCGGTCAACATCGTTGCCGTGCCGGCGGAGGACGTCGCCAAGATCGGCTCGCCCTATCTTTCCGTGGTCATCCCGAAAGGCACCTATGAGGGCCAGACCGATGATGTCGCGACCGCCGCCGTCGGTAATTTCCTGATCACCAGCGCCGATGTCTCCGACGAGACCGCCTACCAGATGACCAAGCTGCTGTTCGAGCATCTCGACCAACTCACCGCTGCCCATGCCGCCGCCAAGGCGATCGACCCGGCCAAGGCGCTCGACGGCATGCCGGTGCCGCTGCATCCAGGCGCCGAGAGGTATTACAAGGAAAAGGGATTGGTGAAGTAAGGCGCCATCCCTCCCCCTTGAGGGGAGGGTGGCCCGCAGGGCCGGGAGGGGTCCTCGGCGACGCGCTCCATCGTTCAGGCAAAGGTCGAGGCAGTTGAGGTTACCCCACCCGTCCATCCGCCTTCGGCGGCTGTCCACCCTCCCCTCAAGGGAGAGGGACGCCCCCCAGGAACCCCGCCAATGACCGAAACCCCGACCGTTCTTTCCACCACAGCCGAAATCGCTGTCGAAGGCCTGCCACCGGGCTTCGGCGAAGGCATCGCCGGCAAGGCGGCTTTTTTTATCGCCGTCGCCTTCTCCATCTTCCAGATCTACATCGCCGCCTACGGCAGCCTGCCGAGCCAGGTCGTGCGCGCCATGCATGTCGGCTTCCTGCTGCTGCTCGGCTTTGCCCTGATCGCCAATCTGCGTGCCAAAAGCGTCCCGGCGAAAGCAGTCTTCTGGACTCTCGGCGTGCTCGGCTTCGCCACCGGTCTGTACAACTGGGTATTCTATGCCGACCTCATCCGCCGCTCTGGCTTCCTCACCACGCCTGACCTGATCGTCGGCGCGGTGCTGGTCGTGCTGGTCTTCGAGGCGGCGCGGCGGTTGATGGGACTGCCGCTTGCCGTTATTGCGTTCATCTTTCTCGCCTACGCATTTGCCGGCAATCATCTGCCACCGCCTTTCATCCATCGCGGCTATGATTTCGCCCAGCTCGTCGACACCTTCGCCTATGGCACCGAAGGCATCTACGGCACGCCGATCTATGTCTCGGCCGCCTACATCTTCATCTTCGTCGTCTTCGCCGCCTTTCTCGAACGCGCCGGCATGATCGCGCTGTTCAACGATTTTGCACTTGGCCTGGTCGGCTCATGGCGCGGCGGCCCGGCGCAGGTCTGCGTGCTGTCCTCGGCGCTGATGGGCACCATTTCCGGCTCCGGCGTCGCCAACGTGGTGGCCAGCGGCCAGTTCACCATCCCGCTGATGAAGCGCTTCGGCTTCCGCTCGGCCTTCGCCGGAGCCGTCGAGGCGACCTCGTCGATGGGCGGCCAGATCATGCCTCCGGTGATGGGTGCGGTTGCCTTCATCATGGCCGAGACGCTGAACATTCCCTATGCCGCGGTGGTCAAGGCGGCGATCATTCCGGCGCTGCTCTATTTTGGCGCCTGTTTCTGGCAGGTGCATTTGGAGGCCGGCAAGGCCGGCCTGCACGGCATGGCCAAGGCCGACCTGCCCAATCCGTGGGATGCGGTGAGACAACACTGGCCGCTGGTACTGCCGCTCGCAGCACTGATCTATCTGCTGTTTGCCGGCTACACACCGGTCTTCGCCGGCACCATGGGCCTGGCGTTGACCATTGTGCTTATCCTCGGCACGCCGCTGGCGGCATCGATCGGGCCGCTCGCCTTCCGCGTCGTCTTCTGGCTGGCGCTCGGGCTTGCCGCCGCTTCCTTCATGAAGTTCGGCGTCAACATCCTCAGCCTGGTCATCGCCGTGCTGGTCGTCGCCTGCCTCACCTTCAAGGGCGGGCGCGAGACACTGCGCATATGCGTCGATTCCCTTGCCGAGGGAGCAAAGAACGCGCTGCCGGTCGGCATTGCCTGCGCCATCGTCGGCATCGTCATCGGCACGCTGACGCTCACCGGCATCGCCTCGACCTTCATCGGCTGGATCATCTCGATCGGCGAGAACAATCTGTTCCTGTCGCTGCTTTTGACCATGCTCACCTGCCTGGTGCTCGGAATGGGCATCCCGACCATTCCCAATTACATCATCACCTCGTCGCTAGCCGGGCCGGCGCTTCTGTCGCTCGGCGTGCCGCTGGTGGTCAGCCATATGTTCGTCTTCTATTTCGGCATCATGGCTGATCTCACCCCGCCCGTGGCGCTGGCCGCCTTCGCCGCCGCACCCATGGCCAAGGAAAGCGGCCTCAAGATCGGCATCCAGGCCACCAAGCTTGCCATTGCTGGCTTCGTGGTGCCGTTCATGGCGGTCTATACCCCGGCGCTGATGCTGCAGGACCCCGGCCCGATCGCCGCCCAGTTCGGCTATCCCGTCGAGGTCGCCTACATCGTCATCAAAGCCTGCATGGGCATCGTCCTGTGGGGCGCCGCCGCCGTCGGCTTTCTCGCCCGGCGCATGGCCTGGTGGGAACGCCTCGTCGCCTTCGCCGCTGGCGTGCTGCTGGTTGCGGCGCTGCCGCTCACCGACGAGGCGGGCTGGGCGCTGTCTCTTGCCTGGATCGGGTGGCACTGCTGGCGCGCGCGGCAGGCGTCACTGGCCAATTCGGCATGAGCCTCTGCATCGTCGCGGCCGGCAAGACGATGACGCTCGCGGTCGCCGCCTTCACGCTCTCCTGGACGCATTCTGTGGAGAAGACCCAGTGGCAGGAAGACTGGAAGGTGCTGCCGTCCGGCCTGCAACTCGTCGAGGCACGAATCAAGGGCTCGGGCGCCGGCATGGAGCCGCCGCAAGGCTCGGCGCTGCGCGACGGCTGGTGGGTCTATGCGCTCCGGGTCGGGCCACAGCGGCGCCTGGTGCTCGCCGCCTCGGGCGCCACGGGTCTAGGCTGGACGCTGTGCACGGCTCAGGACTGCCGCGAATTTGGCAAGGTGGCAGGCGACACGATCTCGCTGGAGCCGTGCGGGTCGGAAGGCTCTAGCCAGCCACGGTAGCGGGCGATCATGCCGGCAAGCGGATGCGAGATATCGACATGGAAGCGGAAGCGGCCATCCTCCACAGTTTCGTAGGAAGTCGAGCGTGGACCGAGCCAGATCGGCAGCGGCAAGCCAAAAAAGCTCCAGCGGCGCAAGACCAGTGCCAGCCGGCCGTCCTCGGCAACCAGTGCCATCGCGAAGGTCAGCGGGCCGAAGCGTTCGCACAGCAGGCGCTGCGATCGACCCCGGCCTGCGAACTGTAGGCTCGAAAAACTGTGCTTGCCGAATGTCCGCGTCCAGGTCTCGCCGCCCTTGTCGGTGTCGAAGCGGACATGAACCGGGATGTCCTCGCTTGCTCCGGGGAAGCCGACCATCCAGGCCATTAGCCGGCCAAGAACATTGTGCCCGCGTTCTACGCTAGCGCGGCCTGCGGCCGTGATCGTACGGTCATGCATTGACCGAATTGCCTCGGGAAGGCCTTGCCAGGCGGCACCGAGCAGCTCGGTATAGAGCGGCTTGTCCTCGTCCGCGGCCCCGTTCCTGAAGCCGGTGTAGATCGTCCGCCCGGCGAACAGGGCCTCATAGTCCCGGAGCTCTAAATCGCGCACCGCCGCCCGTGCGCCCGGCGCGGGCTGATGTCCGGCCAGCACTTTGCGGACCAGCGCTTCAACCGCCATCGACGGGATCAGCGGCCCATCGTTGCCCTCGGCCAAGAGATGCCACGAGCGCTTGCCGGTGGCGCCCGCGCGGTCCGATCCCTCCACCTCGACGAACATGCCGCCGCGATGCTCGCCCCAGCGCAGCCGGTTCGTCGCCTGATGCATCAGCGGCGCCAGCGGCGAAAGCGAACCGATCAACCCGGCGCGCACCAGCCAGGCGAGGCCGATCAGGGCGCGGTGCAGCACCTCGGGTACCGGCCCGGCTCCCATCCAGATGGTCCTCGCCTCCGGCCAAAGCTCGGCCAGAGCACGCAGGTCCGGAACGTCGACCAGCGAGAACAGCGTGTTTCGAAGCGGCAGCTGGCCCGGCGGCGCGATAGTATAGCGCAGCTGCTCGGTAAACGGACAGCCTTGTTCGGAACGGCCATTACGAACAAGGCGCACCGGCTGACCGGTGTAACCGGCGATAGCGCGAATGACGTTTCCGCCGACACCGGCGAAGGGCGACGGCGCGATGCCGCCGCGAATTCCGTCGACCCGCGTCAGGTCCGAAGACAGGCGGCGCACAACCGCCGCCGTCAGCACCGGAAAGCTCGAGACTCCGGATAGCACGAAGACGCCGGCGTTTCGCGCCGCCTCGTCGAACGCAGAGACACCGGCGACGAAATCCGAGCCGTCGGCAAGATCGAGATAGTTGACGCGCCGGGCGATGCATGCCTCGATCAGGCCATAGCATCCCTCGCCATAGGCCTGGAACGGACCGCTCGCGTTGACCACAATATCAGGCTCAAATGCAGCGAGTTGCACGGCGAGATCGCCGTCACGGTCGAACAGTGCCGGCACTAGTTGCGCTGCGGTCGGGGCGCGCTTCTTGCAATACGCGTCAGCCTTGGCGAGCGAGCGCCCGGCGACGAACAGGATCAGATGGGGCTCGCCCTCCAAAAGCTCGACGGTGCGACCGCCAAAGGTGCCATAACCGCCGACGACAAGAACCTTCATCCGCAGTTCCCCCAAAATGCCCCGCGCCGCTCCCGGCCACGGCGATGAGCCTAGCCGATCAATCTTGCCCTCACCTCGGCGGAAGGGATTTCACAATTGTCCTTCTTGCCGAACAGGGCGTAGCGGTTCTTTGCGATGCGATCGTAGAGCCAGTCGCGAAGCGGGCGCGGCAACAACAGCAGGATCCGCGCCGCTCGCCATGGCCAGCCGAGTTCGGCCATGACGGCAACGAAACTGTCCAGGCGTGTGAAAGCCGCGCCATCGACGATGACGAGATTGGTCTCGTAGCGATCCGTCTGCAGCCCGTATTTCTTGAACAGCATCTCGCCGAGCGGCGATTGCGCCGTTACGAAATGGAAGTGGCCCTTGCGGTCGAGCTTTACCACCGTCCGCACAAAACCCGAGCACAACACGCAGACGCCGTCGAATACGATCAACGGGCGACTTGATTCGAATTCTGGCGGCTCAGGAGAATGGTTCGGCTTGACGATCACGTGGCGCCCGGCAGCTGGTGTCAGGCGACACTAAGCCTGCCGGCGGCTGGATCAAAGCCCGGAATGTTAGAGGCTTGGCGTTGTCGCCCGCCGTCTGTCGGTCAGCGCAGGGCGCTCGGCGCGATAGGTCGTTGACCGGTTGTCGGCGTCGGGCCGGCAGATACGGCTGTCGTGACGGCTTTCCCTGGTCATCATCAGTGCACGCTGATCCCAAGCGTGTTGCCACGGCGCGCGCAGGCGGGGCCTGGGCCGCGCATGTAATAGCGCTCGGGCCGATAGGTCGGCGCGACGAATTCGCGAATGGCGGCGGCATAGCCGGCGATTTGATTCCAGAAGCTCATTTTACTCGGTCCCTGTCCCGTTTCGGATGTCCCTTCCGAATTGCGGGGATCATAGCGTCCAGGCGTGAATAGTCGGTGAACGCGATGTTAATCTCTGGTCGAAAATGCCTTTGTTCATGGCTGCAATGCGGCTGATTCGCGGTGTTTCCGTGCTGTCCGTCGGCATTTCGCCCAGTGTGACTTTTGCATCACATATGTTTCGCCTGAATGTCGCCGAGGCGCGCGTTTGTTTCACTTTTGCTGCCACGGCGAAATTTCCGTGCACGTGGTCGAAAAACCAGGAACCCGCCCGTCAGCCGCACGTTGATTTCCCAGTGCCGGGACGAACCGGCTGCGCGGGCTGCAGCTTCCGGCTGGAGCCGCAGCCAAAAATCCGAAACAGCAAGAGCAATGGAAAGGCAAAGGCCATGGGCTTCTTTTCGAAGGACATCAAAACACTCGACGATCTCTTCGTGCACACGCTGCGCGACATTTATTACGCCGAGAAACAGATCGAGAAATCGCTGCCGAAGATGATCGACAAGGCGAGTGATCCGCAGTTGAAAGCCGGCTTTGAGAAGCATCTCGCCCAGACCAAGGGTCATATTCAGCGTGTCGAGCAGGTGTTCGAGCTGCACGGCGTGAAGGCCAAGGAAGTCGACTGCCCGGCCATCGATGGCATTCTCGAAGAGGCCGATGAGGTCAGCGGCGACATCGCCGACAAGGAGGTCCTCGACGCTGCACTGATCGCGTCCGCCCAGGCGGTCGAGCATTATGAGATGACCCGTTACGGCACCTTGATTGCCTGGGCCAAGCAACTGGGCCGCAGCGACTGCGCCAATGTGTTGGCCAACAACCTCAAGGAGGAACAGGCAACCGACCGCAAGCTTACCGAGATGGCGGAAAGCAAGATCAACCTGCAAGCCGCCGAGTAGGGCCGCGATCGAGAATGGAGTTCAGGCAAGGCTGGGCCGAAAGCCCGGACTTGCCTTTTGCGCCGCCGGAACCGGAACGGACTTTGCCCGTTCTCGGTTGAACGTTGTCGCGCAGGGAGTTTGTCATGGCGCCGCGCCCCGCCTGGAGAGGGTATCTCAAGCTTTCGCTGGTCACCTGCGCGGTCGAAGTGACCAATGGCGTCACCCAGGCCGAAAAAGTTTCGTTCCGCGTGCTCAACCGCAAGACTGGCAACACTGTCAGGCGCGTCTATGTCGATTCGGCAAGCGGCAAGCCGCTCGATGAAGGCGACGAGATCAAGGGCTACGAGATCGGCGACGGCGACTTCGTCCAAATCGAGGAGGAGGAGATCGAAGCCGTCCAGATCGAATCCTCGCATACGATGAGCCTCGACGGGTTCATCGAAAAATCTTCGATCCAGCAGATCTATCTCGACACGCCCTATTATGTGACGCCTGCGGACGATGTCTCGGAAGAGGCTTTTGCCGTCATCCGCGACGCCATGGCCGCCAAGAAGACGGCGGGCCTTGCCCGCATCGTGCTCTACCGCCGCGAGCGTCCGGTGGTCATCGAGCCGCTGGGCAAGGGCCTGCTGCTGACGACGCTGCGCTATGGCGATACGGTGCGCAGGCCGGAGATGGTGTTCGGCGACATTAAGCCGGTGACGACCGACGCCGAGATGATCAGGCTGGCCGAACACATTGTCGATGAGAAACGGGCGAAGTTCGATCCTTCCGAATTCGAGGACAAATACGAAAACGCGCTGATCGAGTTGGTCCGCGCCAAGAAGGCCGGCAAGAAGGCACCGAAGACCAAGGCAGAACCGCGACCCTCCAACGTCGTCAATCTCTTCGATGCACTGAAGAAGAGCCTTTCGTCGGAGGCCAGCCCGCCGGCAAAGGCCAGACGCCCGGCAAAAGGCGCCAAGTCCAAAGCCGCCCGGCGCAAATCGGCTTAGGATCAGACCATGGCCGGCCTCGAGCAATATCACGCCAAGCGCGATTTCAAGAAGACCGCCGAACCGGCCGGTAAGCTCGCGCGCGGCAAGAAAGCCGTGCCGGGTGGCATCTTCGTCGTCCACAAGCATGCCGCCACCAGGCTTCACTACGACCTTCGCCTTGAGCATGGCGGCGTGCTGTGGAGCTGGGCGGTGACGCGAGGCCCGAGCCTCGACCCGCATGAGAAGCGGCTCGCCGTGCATGTCGAGGACCACCCGTTCGACTATGCGCCGTTCGAAGGCACAATCCCCAAGGGCCAATATGGCGGCGGCTCGGTCATTGTCTGGGACGAAGGCACGTGGGTCCCCGAAGGCGACCCTGCCAAAGGGATGAAGAAAGGCCATATCAATTTCGAACTGCATGGCCACAAATTGCATGGCGCCTGGCATCTGGTGCGGCTGAAGCCGCGGCCCGGCGAAAAACGCGACAACTGGCTGCTGATCAAGTCCGACGATGCCGCCGCGCGTCCCGGTGAGGACATTTTGCAGGAGGCGCCGCAATCGGTGAAATCCGGCCTGACCATCGAGGACGTCGGCGAAGGCAAGACCGCCGACGGCAAGAAGCCAAGCGTCTGGCAGTCCGACAGGCCGGCCGCCGGCAAAGCGAAGGCTGTCGCGGCAAGGCGGCTCGAATTCGTCGAGCCGGCGCTCGCCACGCTGGAGCGGGACGCCCCGCCCGGTAAGGACTGGCTGCATGAGGTGAAGTTCGACGGCTATCGCATGCAGGCGCAGCTTGCCGGTACCGAGGTGCGGCTTTTGACACGCACCGGCCTCGACTGGACCGACAAATTCGGTGGCTCAATTGTCGCGGCACTTGGCGGCCTGAAATGTACCGATGCCGTCATCGACGGCGAAATCGTCGTGCTGGCGGATAATGGCGTGTCGTCCTTTTCGCTGCTTCAGCAAGATCTGTCGGCGGGCCGTACGGACCGTTTCATCTACTATGTCTTCGACCTGTTGCAGCTCAATGGTCAAGACATCCGTTCCGAGCCGCTGGTCGAGCGCAAGGAAAGGCTGCGCAGCCTGCTCGCCGGACAGACCGAAGAGCAGGCCGTGCGCTTCAGCGACCACTTTGCCGAGCCCGGCAAGATCATGCTGGAGCATGCTTGCCGCCTGGGCCTCGAAGGCGTCGTCTCCAAGCGTGCCGATGCGCCCTACCGCAGCGGCCGTGTTCCCTCGTGGGTGAAGTCGAAATGCACGGCGCGCCAGGAATTCGTCATCGGCGGCTACACGCCGTCGGACAAGACCGGGCGTGGCCTGCGCTCGCTGCTGGTCGGCTATCACGAGGGCGGCAAGCTGCGCTATGCCGGCCGCGTCGGCACCGGCTTCACGGCCAAAGGCACCAACGAGCTGAAGAAAAGGCTTGATGCGCTGAAGACGACAACCTCGCCCTTCGACAGCGCGGTGCCAAGAGGCAAGGGGCTGGTCTGGGTCAAGCCCGAACTTGTCGGCGAAGTGGAGTTTCGCAGTTGGACGTCGGACCGTATAATACGCCACGCGTCCTTCCAGGGATTGCGCGAGGACAAGCCGGCGGAGGAAGTCGTGCAGGAGAAACCGAAAGCACGCTCAGCCACGGCAGAGCCGAAGCCAAAGCCCGCCAAAACCGCAGGCGCGGCGAAAACCTCGGTTACGCTGTCCCGCCCTGACAAGCTTCTGTGGCCCGAGGAGAACGTATCGAAGCAGGATCTGGTCGATCACTACGCGCTGGTCTGGCCGCGCATGAAGCAGTTCGTCATCAACCGGCCGCTCAGCCTCGTGCGGGCGCCGGACGGTGTCGGCGGCCAACGCTTCTTCCAGAAGCATGCCTCGGCCGGCATGCACGACAAGATCGCCGTGATGAAGGATCCGACCGACGGCGAGGAGATATTGTTCATCCGCGATTTCGACGGTCTCGTGGCACTGGTGCAACTGGGCGTCGTCGAGATCCATATTTGGGGCTCGACCACCGACGAGCTGGAAAAGCCCGACCAGATCATCTTCGATCTCGATCCCGACGAGGGCGTCGACGTGAAGGCGGTGCGCGCGGCGGCACTCGACATCCGCGGCCGGCTCGACGAACTGTCCCTGCCGAATTTCGTCAAGACCTCGGGCGGCAAGGGCTACCACGTCGTCGTGCCGCTGAAGCCGTCGGCGGATTGGGACGAGGTCAAGGGCTTCGCCCATGAGTTCGCCCGAGCGCTCGAACAGGCCGCACCCGACCGCTACACGGCGACGCTGTCGAAGAAGGCACGCACGGGCAGGATTTTCGTCGATTATCTGCGCAACGGCCGCGGCGCCACCACCGTCGCCCCCTATTCGTCGCGCGCCAAAAAGGGCGCCACGGTATCGATGCCGGTGACCTGGGCGGAGATCGAGGCCGGATTGCCGCCCAACGCCTTTCCGATCGGCGACAAGACGACGCTGAAGCGGCTCGGGCAAGCCGACCCCTGGGCGGATTTTTTCAAGCAGGCCAAGCTGCTCAAGCGCGACTAGTGCATGTCGCGCAAAAGTGTGCAGCGGTTTTGCGATAACGACATGCATCAAAACAAGGACCTAAAGCGCATCGCATGAGGCCGGTCGAACGCGACGCGCTTTAAAGCAATTCCAGGAAAAGTATGAAAAGGTTTTCCGTCCGGAATTGCGTCAAAACAAAAAGACAGAGCGGTTCGGCGTTTCCGTGAAACGACGAATGCGTACTAGCGCGTCGAAGCGATCTGTCAGGCGAGAAACGTGTTCTCGAAGGCCTGCTTGCCTGCCGGTGAAAAGATCACGGCACGGCTGTCCTTCTCGCGCCGCGCCCATTTCTCGGCGAGGATCTTGTCGAGAATGGCGGCGCCCAGCGTGCCGGCAAGGTGCGAACGCCGCACGCTCCAGTCGAGGCACGCCCGGCACACCGGTCGCCGCGCTTTGGTATGGATGTCGATGCCGATCGCGGCGAAATGCGAGGCGGCCGACGGCCCAAGCTGGATCTCCTTGTCGTCGCGCAGGAGCACTTGTCGAGCGACAAGACGCTCCAGCATCGCCACCGCCTGCTCGCCGGCGAGGTGGTCGTAGCAGACCCGCGCCACGCGCATGGCCGCGTCGCGAGGGCCGGGTCGCACCCTCTGCGGCCCGACAGCAGCAGCGACGCCGGTGATGGCTTCGATCATTCCTGCCACCTGCGGGCCGGCGAGGCCGTAATAGCGGTGCCGTCCCTGGCTCGCCAGCGTCAGCAGCCCGCCTTCCATCAGCTTCGATAGATGGGAGCTCGCTGTCGGAAGCGACACGCCGGCTTCGAGTGCCAGTTCGCTCGCCGTCAGTGCTGTGCCGCCCATCAGTGCGGACAGCATGTTTGCCCGCGCCGGATCGCCGACCAGGCTGGCAATGCGGGCTATGTCAGGGCCTTCGCGCATAGTTCGTTCCTCATCGAAGCATCCTCGTCAGACAAGCATTAATCTCGATGCAAATCAAGGAGACGACGATGCCTGCAAGGACCATTCTCAGCGCCGCGCCTGCTCGCCGGCCGTTCCCGTTAATTGTCTTGCGCCGCTTGCGGCTGTGGCTCCTGAAGCGGTGGTACGACCGTCATTCGCAGCGCCTCGATCTCGCCGAAATCGACGATCATCTGCTGCGTGACCTTGGCCTGACACCCGAAGACGTCCGTCGCGAATACGCGAAATCCTTCTGGCAGCATGATCAGCGAGGGATTGCCTAGCATATCGATCTTCGGAACGTTTCGACCCGGCTCGAACTGTGGTCGCAAGAAACATCCACCCGCCAAGGAGGCGAAAATGACCATTACCTGCTTCATCCGCTACGAGATCGATCCGTTCGGCAAGGCGGCGTTCGAGGAATATGCCCGCAATTGGGGGCAGGCGATCCCGCGCTGCGGCGCCGATCTGATCGGCTATTTCGCGCCGCACGAAGGCTCGGCCACCACGGCTTATGCCGCCTACAACATCGACAGTCTTGCGGCCTACGAAGTCTACCGCGCCCGGCTCGCCGCCGATCCCGCCGGCAAGGCGAATTACGAGTTCGCCCGGCGGGAAAAATTCATCCTGAAGGAGGATCGCATCTTCCTCAAGCTGGCCTCCGCGCCGCATGGTCCTTTGGTGAAGCCATGATCGCCGTCATCTTCGAGGTCGAGCCGGCGGCGGGCAAGCGCGAAGCCTACCTCGGCATCGCCGCCGACCTGCGGCCGCTGCTCGACGGCATCGACGGTTTCCTGTCGATCGAGCGCTTCCAGAGCCTTGCCGATCCGAACCGCATCCTGTCGCTGTCCTTCTGGCGCGACGAGGAAGCGGTGAAGGCCTGGCGCAACACGCAGGAACATCGGCAGGCCCAGAAAGCCGGGCGCGGCGGTATCTTTGCCGACTATCGTTTGCGCATCGCCCACGTCGTGCGCGACTACGGCCTGACCGAACGCGCCGAGGCGCCAGCAGACAGCCGGGTGGTGAACGGATAGGGGCTGCTATGCATTCCCGATCAGCACCCCTGCCGCAAACACCAGCGCGCCACCCAGCACCACCTGGAAGGCGGCGCGCCAGAATGGCGTCTGCATATAGCGGTTCTGCACGAAGGCGATCGCCCACAGCTCGAAGAAAACCACCACGGCGGCGACAATGGTCGCCGTCCAGAAAAGCGGGATGAGATAGGGCAGCGCATGGCCGAGCCCGCCCAGCGTTGTCATGACGCCGACGGTCAGACCGCGTTTTGCCGGCGAGCCGCGGCCCGACAACTTACCGTCGTCGGAGGCCACTTCGGTGAAACCCATCGAGATGCCGGCGCCGATCGAGGCAGCAAGCCCGACCAGAAAGGTCTGGAACGTGTCGTGCGTGGCAAAGGCGGCGGCAAAGATCGGCGCCAGTGTTGACACCGACCCATCCATCAGCCCCGCCAGCCCCGGTTGTACGTAGGTCAGGATGAACTGGCGCTGCTCGGCCGCCGCCTCTTCGTCCTTGACCGCGCCCGGCACATGCTTTTGTTCGAGCCGCTGCGCCAGTGTCTCGTGGCCCTGTTCTGCGATCGCCAGATCGTCGAGCAGCTTTCGCGTCGACGCATCGCCTGTGCGCTTGGCCGCCTCGACATAGAACAGGTAGGCCTGCCGCTCCATGGCCTCGGCTTGGCTGCGCACATGATCGACGCCGAGCGGCCTCACCAGCCAGTCCGGTTTGCGCTCGTAATAACCCTTCACATGTTCGCGCCGGATCAGCGGTATCCGCTCGCCGAAACGCTTGCGGTAAAGCTCGATCAGTGAATCGCGATGGCCGTCCTCTTCCTCCGCCATCTCTTCGAACACTTTGGCCGATTGCGGAAAGCTTTCCGCCAGCCCGTCGGCATAGGCGCGATAGATGCGCCCGTCATCCTCCTCGGAGGAGATGGCGAGCGCCAGGATCTCCTGTTCCGAGAGCGATTCAAAGGAACGGCGGCCGAGGCCGAAAACGCGGGAAAGCATGAGAAATTCACCCTAGTTTAGAATAGTTCTAAACTATGACCTTGCACGTCGCCGGTCAATCGTGCGTGCTCCACTCATGCTCAAAAGCTACAGATTTCGAAACCCCGAGCAGGTCGTCGTTTGCTATCGGTGAACGTTCACTTATATAACCGAATCTGAACCAAGAGAAAGGAACCCGCAGATGCCGGAAAAACAGCAGCCGTTTGATCCCAAACCAGTCCTCGACCTGATCGCCAACATCGAGGCGGATCTGCAGCGCCTGAAAGGCCTGGTCGAGCAGCAGGTCGAAAAATTCGATCCCGCCAATCCGCACAACAAGGCTCCCGATGGCAAGTTGACTGAGGAGGGTGTCGAGTGCTGCTATCGCCTGTTCGACGAGGGCAAGTCGCGCTATTCGGTCGCCCAGCAGATGAAGATCTCCTTCGCCGCCGCCACCCACCGCTTCAACACCTGGCGTAAGATGGGCGGTCCCAAACGGCAAAAGACGCTGTTGGGGTGAGGAGCGGCGGCCAAGCCGGTCAATCGGCAACGATTTGTCGATTGAAGCGACGACCGCATGGCGGAGAGACGAGGAGGCGGCAGGTGGCAGGCACGCTCCTCTCCTGCCTGCAAGACGAATTGTAACCGTCACATTTTTTCATTGGTGCGCGGCCTCCCTTTCCGTGCACCATAGGCGGTCTCATTTCTTGCAGGACCTCGCCATGACCACCCCTCCCGGCATCGCCGATATCCGCAGCGCAGCAGCGCGATTGTCCGGCCTGATCGTCGAAACGCCGCTGATCGAATCGCCGGAGCTGAACAAGCGCTTCGGCGCCAGGATCCTGTTCAAGCCCGAGACGTTGCAGCGCACCGGCTCCTTCAAGTTCCGCGGTGCATACAACAAGCTCTCCTCGCTCTCGGCGGAAGAACGCGCTGGCGGCGTCGTCGCCTTCTCGTCGGGTAATCACGCGCAAGGCGTTGCCGCCGCAGCGGCGATGTTCGGCGTCAAGGCCGTCATCGCCATGCCCACCGATGCGCCGGCGATGAAAGTCGGCAATGTCAGGAAGATGGGCGCGGAAGTGATCACCTTCGACCGGGTCCGCGACGATCGCACTGCCGTCGTCCGTTCTTACGTGGAAAGGGGCATGGTCCTGGTGCCGCCCTACGACGATCCGGCCATCATCGCCGGCCAGGGCACGATCGGCCTCGAATTGATGCGCCAAGCAAGCGCGCTTGGCGTCAGCCTGGATGCGGTAGTCGTTCCCTGCGGCGGTGGCGGCTTGAGCAGCGGCATTTCGATCGCGGTCAAGGACGCCTCACCGGGCACCGCCGTCTGGGCCGTGGAACCCGAGCATTTCGATGACACACGCCGCTCGCTGATCAAAGGCGCCAGGGTGTCGAACGCGCCCGGCCACACCTCGATCTGCGATGCCCTTCTCGTCGCCGAGCCGGGCGCGATCACTTTCGAGATCAACCGCAAGAATCTCGCCGGCGCCATCACCGTTTCCGACAAGGCGGTGGCACAGGCGATGCGCGATGCCATGGCTTGCCTGAAGCTGGTCGTCGAACCTGGCGGTTGCGTCGGCTTGGCCGCGCTGTCGTCAGGCGAGATCGACCTTGCCGGGAAATGCATTGCCGTGGTGCTCTCCGGTGGCAATGTCGATCTCAGCACCTATGCCGAGATCATTGCTGCCGGCTAGGATAGCAACCAGTTCCAGGTCATGTGCCGATTCGAGGTGCTTGAGCGTCCGTTGCGCCCGGTCGAACCGGTACCCTTCAAAGACTGAGATCAATGAAACTGTTCTTCAGCCGCAATCCCAATCCTCGCCTCGCGGTCGCGGTGGCACGGTATCTCAAAGCCAAGGTCGAGTTCGAATTCGCCTCTCCCTTCGCTCCGGGGCAGGCCGAGCGCTTTCGGCCGCTCAATCCAAATCTTTCATTGCCTATCCTTGTGGGCTTGGGAAAAAGCCTCTGGGAGGCCGACGCCATAGCCTGCCGGTTTTCACGCGACACGCATTCGCATTTCTGGCGCACCGGCGACGACGAGCCCGAGATGATCCGATGGCTGAGTTGGGGCAAAGAGAACTTCGCAAGAGCCTGCGACGTCGTGCATTTCGAACGCGGGACCAAACAGCGCTATGGGCTCGGCCCGATCGATCAGGCGCGGGTTGAGGAGGGCCTGAGCGACTTCAGCACCGCCGCCGCAATACTTGATGCCGAGCTTTCCGAGCGAGACTGGCTGGTCGGAAGTTCGGTTTCCTATGCCGACTTTCGAATGGCGACGTTTCTGCCCTTCAACGACGTCGCCCGATTGCCGCTCGATGATTATCCTTCTGTCGGTCGCTGGTATCGGCAGCTTGAAGAAATCGACGCCTGGCGCGATCCCTTCGAAGGGCTCAATGCGCCTGAATTGGCGCCGGTCCCGGGTCAGGCCAAGCCGGTGTGAATCTCGGTCATTTGCACAAGCGGATCGAGTTCGACCCTAATCCAACGTCCGGCGGAACCGCACCAGCGCCACGCCGGCGAACAGCGCCACGAACACCACCAGCCAGCCGATCTCCGTTGCCACCGCCGGCAGCTCGGCGCCCTTCAGCATCACCGCGCGGATGATGCGCAGGAAATGCGTCAGCGGCAGCACCTCGCCGAAAATCTGCGCCCAGTCCGGCATGCCGCGATAGGGGAACATGAAACCGGACAGCATGATCGACGGCAGGAAGAAGAAGAAGGTGAGCTGCAGTGCCTGCATCTGCGTGCGGGCAATCGTCGAGATCGTATAGCCGAGCAGCACCAGCGCCAGCACGAAGATCAGGACGGCCGTCAACAGCAGCGACATCGATCCGGTGAAGGGGATGGCGAACAGAAGCTTCGATGCCGCCAGCACCACCAGCACCTGCACGGCGCCGACCGCCAGATACGGCAGCACCTTACCCAGCATGATCTCGAGCGGGCTGGACGGCATCGCCAGAAGGTTCTCCATCGTGCCGCGCTCGGTCTCACGCGTCAGCGCGATCGAGGTCATCATTACCATCGTCATCTGCAGGATGACGCCGAGCAGGCCGGGCACGATGTTGTATTGCGATACGGCTTCCGGATTGTAGCGCCGGTGCACTACGACCTGGAGCTGGCCCCGGGCAGCTTCGGCCGCTGTCTCCTGCATGCCGCGCGCCCTGAGCAGCGCCTGGTTGGCAACGGTGCCGAGCGTCGAGATGGCGCCGCTGGCGACGGCCGGGTCGGTCGCATCCGCCTCGATCAGGATCTGCGGGCTGTCGCCACGCTCGACCCGTCGGGCGAAATCGGCGGGAATGGTGACGACGAAGGCAACGTCGCCGCGCGCCATCAGGAATTCGGCTTCGGCGGCACTTTGCGCGACATGGTCGAAGCGGTAATAGCCGGTGGTCTGCAGCGCCGAAACCATGGCTCGCGTGTAAGGATCGCTGCTCATCGCCACCAGCGCTGCCGGCAGGCTCTTCGGATCGTTGTTGATGGCATAGCCGAACAGCACCAGCTGCATCAGCGGCACGCCCAGCATCATGGCGAAGGTGATGCGGTCGCGCCGCATCTGGATGAACTCCTTGATCAGCAGCGCACCGAGCCTGGCGAAGGAAAAGACGCTGTTTATCCCGTTCTTCATCCCATATTGTCCTTCGAACCGGACATGAACTGGATGAACACATCCTCCAGGCTGGTCTCGCCGGGCGAGACCCTGACGCCCTTGTGGTCTTTCTCGACGTCGGCGAGCGCTGCCTGAAGCGCCGTCCTGTCGGAGCCGACTACATGCAGCGTCGCGCCGAACGGCGCCACCTGGTCGACGCCTGGGCGGCCATGAAGTGCGGCAGCGACCTGATCGAGCCGCGGCCCTTGCAGGACGAAGGTGGTCAGCCCGGCATTCCTCACCACGTCCTCAACCGTGCCGGTGGCCAGCATCTTGCCATAGGAGATGTAGCTGATGCGGTGGCAGCGCTCGGCCTCGTCCATGTAATGGGTGGAGACCAGCACGGTCAGCCCGCCGCTCGCCAGCCGGTGGATCTCGTCCCAGAATTCGCGCCGCGCCTTCGGGTCGACGCCAGCCGTCGGTTCGTCGAGCAGCAGCAGTTTCGGCTTGTGCATGATGCAGGCGGCCAGCGCCAGCCGCTGCTTCCAGCCGCCGGACAAGGTGCCGGCCAGTTGGTTTCTGCGTGATGTCAGGCCGAGCTCCTCAAGCGTCTTGGCCACATGTTCGTCGAGCGGCTTCAGCCGGTAGAGCCGTGCCACGAATTCGAGATTCTCGCCGATGGTGAGGTCTTCGTAGAACGAGAATCTCTGCGTCATGTAGCCGACTTCGCGCTTGATCCGCAGGCTGTCGGTGCGGATGTTGAAGCCCAGAACCGTGCCTTCACCCTCATCGGGCGTCAGCAAGCCGCACATGATGCGGATGGTCGTCGTTTTGCCCGAGCCGTTCGGCCCGAGGAAGCCGACGATCTCGCCCTCGGCCACGGTCATCGTCACATGGTCGACGACAGTCTTGTCGCCGAAGCGTTTGACCAGGCCGTGCACGTCGATGACGTTCATTTTCCGATGTCCGCCAGATCGACGTCGACGATCTGCCCGGGCTGCAATGCGCTGGCGTCGCCTTCCGGCCGCGCTTCGACCAGATAGACCAGCTTTTGCCGGGTCTCGAGCGAGTAGATCACCGGCGGCGTGAATTCCGGATCCGGCGACACATAGCTGACGCGTGCCTTCACGCCCGATCCGCAACCATCGCAATGGACGTTGAGCAGCGTGCCGACCTCGACCGAGGAGAACGCGCTTTCCGGCACATAGACGCTGAGCTTCACTGCGCCGTCCGGCAGTATGGAGATGACCGGCGCGGTCGGCCCGGCTGTATCGCCGGGATAGCGGATGACATCGTTGACCCTGCCGGGCGAGGGCGCCGTGAGCACACGCTTCGACAGTCGCCATTGCGCTTGCTCCAGCGCCGATTGCGCCTGCCTGACCTGATTGTCGGCGGCCTTGATCGTCTCCGGCCGTGCCGGCAGGCCGCCGACAGCGAGATTGGCTTCCGCCTGGCCGACCTGCGCGTTGGCCGTCTCCAGCGCCGCGGAAGCCGTATCATAATCGGCCTGCGTGCCGGTGCCGCGTTTGAACAGATCGCTGGCGCGGCTGTATCTGCGTTTGGCGTCGGCGGCCTGCGCTTTGGCCATGTCGACCTGCGCCCTGAGCACTGCAATCTCTTCCGGCCGCTTGCCGACCTGCAGGTCGGCAAGTTGCGCCTGGGCCTGCGCGAGGGCCGCCTCGGCCTGCGCGATGGCGATCTTGGCGTCGGCGTTTTCCAGCGTCACCACCGGCGTGCCGGGCGCTACGCGGTCGCCGCGCTTGACCGCAATCGTCTCGACCTGGGCCACCTCGATCGGCGCCAGCAGCACATAATCGCCCTCGACGTAGCCGACGGCGAGCGGTGCTGCCGGCGCGCAGGCGCTGAAAAGCTGGGCGGCAAGCGGCAAAGAACAGAGCAGGCTCATGATCCACGATCCTTCCGGACAGCCAAATCGCGCCGAGCTAAAATCGCGCTGAGATTGTCGGTTACTGTTGCCGCGATCTTGCCGGCCTCGTCATCGCCGATCTCGCGCCAGCCCATCCGGCGCATAACCGCCTCGCGGCCGATGCGGAAATAGACGACCTGGCCAATCAGCGTGAATACGGTGAGTTTAGTGCGCTCGCTCTCGGCCGGCTCGCCCGTCGACTGTTCCCAGATCAGGCAGAGCCGGTGATGCGCCGGTTCGAACACGCCGTCATAGATACGGTCGAGCGCGGCGGTTGGATGCGACAGCTCACGCAGGACGAACTGTACAATCTCGCCGGCTTCCGGCCTTGCCGCGATGAAGGCGACCATCCGCTCCAGTGCGACGGCTAAATGTGCCCGCGCGGCCTCGGTGTCCGCCAATGCCGCGGGCGGCGCTTGCAGATTGCCGATCGCCTGGCCCGCAATGGTCTGGATGGTGTCTACGATGTAGTCGGCCGCCGCGTTGCGGAGCCCTTCCTTGCCGCCGAAATGATAGGCGATCGAGCCGATATTGGCCTTGGCCTCAGCCGCGATCTGGCGCGTCGACGTGCCGTCGAAACCCTGGCGTCCGAACAGCTTCAGCGCCGCGCGCACGAGGGCCGTCCGCGTCATATCCGCGGCAGTCTTGGGCGCTTCATGAGGAAGGCCGCTGGCACTGGGCGATTTGATCATGGTCTATACTTTAATCAATCGAATGATTAAAGTCAACTGCGGTCAAGCGGCTTGCCAACTCTGGCCGTGCGCGCTTTAGTGCCTCGCCATGGGCAAGGAAATCGAGCGTAAATTCCTGGTCTCAGGTGAGGAATGGCGGGGAATGGTCAAGGCGGACATTCATATCCGTCAATTCTATCTTGTCGCCGAGCCTACCCGCACGGTGCGTGTGCGCATCAGCAATGATGCCGCTGCCAAGCTGACGCTCAAGTTCGGCAGCCAGGCCCGCGAGCGCGATGAATTCGAATATCCGGTGCCTTTGGCGGAGGCGCAAGAGATGCAGGCCTTTGCCATCGGACGTGTCATCGAGAAGACACGCCACCATGTTAGACACCGCGGCTATCTCTACGAAGTCGATGTCTTCGGCGGGACGCTTGCGGGGTTGGTGATCGCCGAGCTCGAGACGCAGGAGGATGTACCGGACGAAATGCTGCCAGATTGGCTCGGCCGCGAAGTCACCGGCGAGCCGAGATTTTACAACGCGTCGCTCGCCCTTGGGGGGATTCCGGAGATCGTCGCATGAGCTTTCGTATCGATCCGCGCATGTCGCTGACCGGCGAGGTCAGGCGCATCCTCGCCGAGGAGATCGGCAGGGCGCTCGTTCATCTGGACGCGGCGCATGACAGGCCCGAACAGGCGCTGCACAAGTGCCGCAAGCGGTTGAAAAACGTCCGCGCTTTACTGCGCCTAGTTCGTTCCGGGGACGAAACATTCTGCGTGACCGAGAATCAGTGCTACCGCCAGGTGGCGGCCCTGCTTGCCGGTCCGCGTGAGGCGACTGCGCTGGTCGAAACAATCGACCGGCTGGCGGCAAGCTTTCCCGAGCAAAGTGCCGGCGGCGGTCTCGGTGCCGTCCGCGACAGGCTCGTCGCGCGCCAGCATGAGTTGCATGTCGGAGCGGGCCTCGACGCTGCGATAGGCGCGGCGGTTGCCGCTTGCGAGGAAGGTGTCGTCCGCATCGACAAGCTCGCTTTGCCCGACCAGCCGGAGCAGGCTGCCGACGTGCTCGCCGAAGGCGCGCGCATCACTTTGCGCCGCGCCAGGAAAGCGCTGGACAAGGCCGCTTCGCGCGGCGCGGCCGATGATTTTCACGATCTGCGCAAGGCGGCCAAGACGCATGGCATGCATCTGTCGCTGCTCGGCAGGCTGTGGCCGACGCCGATCAAGACGCGGCGCAAGGCCGTCGACGAACTGGGCGAGCGGCTCGGCGAACTGCACGATGTGCTCGTCATGCGCGCGCTTCTCGATGCCGAGGACCAGCCGCTTGGCCCCGCTGAGGAGACGCGGTTGCTTGGCAAGCTGCTGAAGCGCTCGGAAAAGGGCCTGAAAAAAACCTGCCTCGCCGAGGCGGCCGAGCTTTTCGGCGACAGTCCGAAGCGCTCGACGAGGAAGCTCGCCCGTAAGGTGCGCGAGGATCTCATAGCGGTACCGCACGAAGACGCCGGCGCGCCTGGCGTGGGCTGATCATGGTCTAATTTGTCGCCCTGTGGTAATCGCCGTCTGGCATGACCGAGCCCGGCGACACGCTTCTGGACCGACTTGGCCGCTGGCTTGCCGGCCGGCTGCAGGAGGAATCGTCCGGCTACGAGCCTTACACGCCGTCGGACGCCGAAACGCTACGCCGCACGCTCGAGCCCGGCGACATCCTGCTCATCGAAGGCAACCAGAAGATCTCGGCGGCGATCAAATACCTCACCCAGTCGACCTGGTCGCATGCCGCCTTTTATGTCGGCGATGCATTGCCGGAGCCCGAGGACGGGTCGGAACGGCGGCGCCTGATCGAGGTCACGCTCGGCGATGGCTGCATCGCCGTGCCGCTGTCGCGCTACCGCAGCTACAACACCCGCATCTGCCGGGCGAGCGGCCTGGCTCCCGACGATCGCGAAGCGGTCGTCGCCTTCATGATCGGCAGGCTGGGTCTCAGATACGATCTCAAGAACATATTCGACATGCTGCGCTACTTCTTGCCGACGCCGCCGGTGCCGGTGCGCTGGCGCCGCCGCATGCTGGCTTTCGGTTCCGGCGACCCGACGCGCGCCATCTGCTCGTCGCTGATCGCCGAGGCTTACGGCCAGATCCGCTACCCGATCCTACCCGAGATTACCCGCGCGCCCGGCCGTGCCTCGGCCCAGTCGAGCTATTCGCGCAAGGAAATCCTGCACATCCGCCATCACTCGCTCTACACGCCGCGCGACTTCGACCTGTCGCCCTATTTCCGCATCGTCAAGCCGACGCTGGAATACGGCTTCGACTACCGGCAGATGGTCTGGGATGACAAGGCGGTCGCGGCCGCTCCGGAGACGAAGACCGCCGGATAGCCGCTCGATCTCGTGGTTTGAGCATGGGGCCTCCGAGAACCGGTTTTGCGGCCGATACTCTGGGGTAAGAAGCTCAGTCAGACTGGCTGCCCCCGAAGCGGCTTCAGCATCAATACAGGCAGTTCGTGCGAACCAACAGCGTGAAAGGATCGAGCTCAAATTCCTTCAGAAGGTCGCTGCCGAACAAGGCAAGCCACCGCTCTTGCGCCTCAAAGGCCGCCTTCTCGCGTTCTTCCGCGCATGCAAACTTCAGCCCGGCCACGGTTTGGACGTGATGGACCAACTCATGCACAAGTACCGACAGCTCCGCCGGGGTGCCGCCTGTCCAGCCCTCCGGCAAGAAGATAGTCCGTGCTTCGTCATCGTAGATAGCAATAACAGTGGGCTGCTTGCCAACATTGTCCGGACTGGCAAAATTGGGGCTGCTGTTCCAGCGATCCGCCGCCACGTCGCGAAACCGCAAACCTGCCATCCTGCGCGCAGGTACGAAGCTTACCGCCGGGGGCTCTTCGATCGACGGAAGGCCGAGTTCAGACGAAAGCCATACCGCTATTGCCATTAGCGCGGCCGGCTGCGAGCGGTCAGACATCTTCATGGGAGCAAGAGCACCAGGTGCGCCGGGCAATTGGATGCCGGGCCGGGCGGGATCGGGTCCCATAAGCTCCGAGTCGCCCGCGGGCGCGGCAAGCGTCGCTGATGCTACTACACCGGGTGCGCTGAGCAATTCGATATAAGGCAGGACCAACGGCGGCAATCCTGAGCCTGGATCGGCATTGGGTCCTCTAAGCTCCGGCTCGTCCGCGGACGCGGCAAGTGTCGCCGCCAGGATCACGCTTAGGACGCAAGGCAAGCATGCCCTTAAGAGCGCGCTCATGGTCACGACCTCCTTGATCGGCAGCGCCATCAATTTGGGAGACACCGCCGTGATGAAGAAACAACGCCACGAAAGAGCGTTCAGGTTTGCATTGCGGTCAACGAATGCGACGGCTTCGCGACGTGCTCCCGTAACCTGCGAAGCGATGCATAAATTACTGGCCGGTGTCCCGTGCGCACCTCCTGACGCCGGCCCCGGACTGCAAAGCAGCCTGGATAATCACAGGCTCACCCTACGCAAGCCGATGTCCATGCACATCGGCACGGTCACCCAATTTATAGGCGCCGCTTGCCTAGTGTTCGCGGCTTACAAGGCGTCTGTGGAGGACAGCAGCCTAAACCCAAGAATCCGACCTCAGTCGTTCCGTGATTTGACCTAGGCCGGCAGACGTCGTCCGTTTGCGGCGGCCGCAACTCGATTGTCCGTCCGCGCGCCTGCGTCGCGCGGATGTGGCCCGATCGGCATGATCACCGGGAACGGCGTTGCGCCGAACGCAAACGTCCATTTGTAGCCGACCAGCCCGTCTTCGGGCGTCGTGTGCTGGTCGTGATGAGCAAGCAATTTGGCGCGCTCCGCCAATTCCTCCGCCTCGCGCCTGACCATTTCCGCCGTTTCCGGCCGCATCCGCCTGGAGAAGCTGACGAATGTCGCCTCGCGCTCAAGATGGGTGATGGCCCAGCCGATGAAATTCTTGTTGGTCATCTCGAACAGCGGCCGCAATGGCCCGTCGAAATTCCACTGGATCGGCGCCTCGACCAGCAGCCTTGCCGACAGGCCGCCACCAAGCGCGACTAGGCCGAGTTCCTCGAGGTCGCGCAGATAGAGGAACATCGAAGCCTCGCTCAACCCTTGTGAGCGCATGATGCCTTCTGGCGTGAATTTCTCGGAAAGCATGACGAATACGAACAGCAGTGCCGGCCGCCCGGCGAGCCTGCGCTCGATCTCCGGCGCGATCCGGTTGGCAGGTCCCGGTCCCCTGTTCATCGAGCCGAGCACGTTCTCCAACTCCACGCCGGCGGCATCGCAGATCTCGATCAGCCGGTCGAGCTTGCAGTTGCGCTCATGGAAGATGCGCTTCACCGTCGGCTCGGAAACGCCCATCCGCTCGGCAAGGACACGGTAGGTCACGCCCTTGGCCTTAAGCGTCCGCTTCAGCGCTTCGAAGATCGGGCCGTTCATGGGATGCACCTCTTTTACGCGATTTGGTATCAGCCTTCGGTACTAGTCCCGATACATCTTCCCGAAAAGTATCGAAAAGCCTAGCTCTCCCCCATTCCATTACAGGAGACTAGCCATGAAGAGCCTCTTCACCTCGATACTTCTCGCTCTGGTCGGCATCGCCGCCGCGCCGGCAGTTCAGGCGGCCGAACTCTGGCGCGCTACCGGGCTTGAGCAACCGGAATCGGCGCTGTTCGATGCCGCCGGCAAACGCATCATCATCTCCAATATCGTTGGCAATCCCGGCGACGCCGACGGCAATGGATACCTGTCGGTCCTGTCTGTGGACGGCAAGATGGTTACGCAACATTGGACCGACGGCATGGACGCGCCCAAGGGCATGGCGATTGCCGACGGCAAACTCTACGTCGCCGACCTCACCCATGTGCGCGTCGTCGATCTCGCAAGCGGCAAGCTAACATCGACGATCGACTTGCCGAACGCGGTCTTCCTCAACGACGTGACCGCCGACGCGTCCGGCAAGGTCTACGTCACAGATATGCTTGCCGATACGATCTATCGCATCGACGGCGACCGGCCCGAACTGTTCGTCAGGGATGCGGCGCTTGCTTCGCCGAATGGCATCTTCGCCGATGGCGGCCGGCTGATCGTCGCTTCCTGGGGCAAGGGCATCAAGCCCGATTTCAGCACCGCGGAGCCGGGCGGCCTGCTCTCGGTCGATCTCGCCACCAAGGCAATTGCGTCACTGCCCGGCGCAGAAAAGTTCGCTAACCTCGATGGCGTCGTCGCCATCGGCGGCAGCGTTTACGCCACCGCGTATATGACCGGCACGCTCTACAGCTACAAAGCCGGCGGCACGCCGCAAGCGGTTGCGACGTTCAAGCCGGGCAGCGCCGACATCGGCACCGACGGCAAGTCGACAATCTTCGTGCCGCTGATGAACGACGGCGAGATCGCGGCATTAGGCCTCGACTAAGCCAGCCATCGGCTCAGGCGGCGGGCGCGGCTTTCTTCAGCTGCGCCCGCGCATCCGTGATCGAGGCGGCATAAGTCACCAGCGGCCGCTTGACGCCGTGGTTGATCAGCATGCGGCGTATCTGCGGTGAAGCGCCTAATATAATGAAGCGAACGCCGGCGCGGCTGGCCTTGTGGGCCGCGCCCTCGATGACATTGGCCGCCGTCGAATCGAAGAACGGCACCGCCGAACAATCGAGGATGAAGTTCCTGCGCTGGTCGGCGATGCGGTCCAGCACCGTGCCGACGGTCGAGGCGGCGCCGAAGAAGAAGGCGCCCGATATCCGGTAGACGACAGTATCGGCATCGCTCGCCTCGCTGGAATCATAAGCGCTGGCGCGGTCGGCGACGTCTTCCTGCACCAAGGATTGATGGTCCGCCTCCACCGCGATGCTCTTGGCCATGCGGTCGATGAACAGGATTGAGCCCAGCGCAAAACCGACGACGATGCCTTCAGTCAGGTCGCGGAAGATGACGATCAGGAACGTCGCCATCAGTACCAGCGCATCGCCGCGCGAGGCGCGCAGCAAGGTGGCGAAGGCCTGTTTCTCGAACATGTTCCAGCACACCACCGCCAGCACGCCGGCAAGTGCTGCAAGCGGGATATAGCTGGCCAGCGGTGCCGCCACCAGCATCAGGGCAAGCAGGATGGCCGAGTGCATCATGCCTGAGACCGGTCCATGCGCGCCGGCCCGTACATTGGTCGCGGTGCGGGCAATGGTGCCGGTGGTGCAGATACCGCCGAACAAGGCGGAGGCGATATTGGCGAAGCCCTGCGCCACCAACTCGCAATTGGAGCGATGCCGCCTTCCGGTCATGCCGTCAGCGACGACGGCCGACAGCAGCGATTCGATCGCCCCGAGCAGCGCAAAGGCGATGGCGTCCGGCAGCACGTCGATTATCCTGTCGAGGCTGAGCGGCGGGAAGGCCGGCCATTGCAGGCTGCGCGGGATGCCGCCGAAGCGCGTGCCGATCGTTTCGGCCGGCATGGCGAGCAATGCCACGACGAGTGATGCCAGCCCGATGGCAATCAGCATGGCCGGCCACTTCGGCCGAAACCGCTTCAACAGCGCAATGGTGATGATGGTCAGTGCCGCCACCGCGGTTGCGGCGAGGTTGATCGTTCCGGCCGCCTCGCCGATGGCCATCAGCTTGGGCACCAGCGGCCCCGGTTCCTTGCCGGCGAGCTTCAGCCCGAAGAGTTCGACGATCTGGCCGGAGAAGATGATGACGGCGATGCCGGCGGTGAAGCCGACGGTCACCGGATACGGGATGAACTTGATGTAGGTGCCAAGCCCGAGATAGCCGATGGCAAGCAGGAACAGGCCGGCCATCATCGTCGCCAGCAGCAAGCCGTCGACGCCAACTCGCGCCACCGTCGCAGCCACCAGCACAATGAAGGCGCCGGCCGGGCCGCCGATCTGGAAACGGCTGCCGCCAAGCGCCGAGACCAGGAAGCCGCCAATGATCGAGGTGTAGAGCCCGCGCTCCGGCGTCACGCCTGAAGCAATGGCAATTGCCATCGACAGCGGCAGCGCCACGATGGCGACAGTCAGCCCGGCGATGGCATCCGCCTTGAAGTGCGCGAGCGTATAGCCCTCGCGCAGCACCGTCACCAGCTTCGGCGTGAACAGTTCGGAAAATGTCGGCCGTGCCGGTTGATGCACTGCCCGCCGGGTCTGATCCATCGAGTGCCTTCCCCATGAAACCAAGGAGGCGGCGGGATCGTCGGCAGGACTGTCGGCGGTCGCCGTCGCGACTTGGAGCGGCGTGCGTCCAAATCGACGCACAGGTACGCTCCAACACTTTTGAACCGCGCATTGGACTATCCGAAAATCGATTTCGATTTTCGGCGATGCGGCAGTACCGTCAGCCTTGCGGGTTCTGCGGCGTGACAGGCTTGAGGCGAACGCCCCTGCCGCCACGCTCGCTCGCCTGGTTGTCGCCGATCAGCTCGACCCCGGCCTCTTCAAGGGCCTGGATGACCTTCATCAGCGTATCGACCACGCCCCGGACCACGCCGTCGCTCGCTTCCATGCGCTGAATGGTTGGAAGCGAAACCCCGGCGCGCTCGGCGAGCGTCTTCTGATCGATGCCGGCCAGCGCCCTCGCGGCACGCATCTGCGCGGCAGTGATCATCGGCCATAACCCCCGTCTGAGTCTGCGATATCACGTGTAATACCTTCATTATGATGGTTCAAGCATCATCTTGCATATGTGAAACATGCAGCACTCTTTGCCAGCCGATGCGCTAGCATGCTACAATTTCGGCATCGTTTGGCGGGACATCCATTGCGATCCCGATTTCACAGGCAACGACTCAAAAAGGATGAGCAGGTGAAGATATTCAATGCGTTGGCGACCTCGACAGCCTTGCTGTCGATGGTTTTCCTGCTGGCAGGCTGCGGTCATGGCCTGATCAACAGGCTGATTTGACCGCAAATCGACTGACATGAGTCAGGTGCCGCCGGCCCGCCCGAGCCATCGCTGCAGGAACCGGGCCGCAAGCCAGCACAGCATCGCCCAGGCAAAGCCGGCGCACCAGCCGGCCAATACGTCGGAGGGCCAGTGGACGCCGAGATAGATGCGGCTGATGCCGACCACCACCGTCGTCAGCACCGCCAGACCGAGCACATAGATCTTCGTTGTCCGCCCGGGCAAAAACCGCGCCGCCATGCTGCCCAGCGTCAAATATGTCACCGCCGACAGCATGGCGTGGCCGCTCGGAAACGAAAGTGATGCCACGTCGGCGAGATGCGAGACCAGATCGGGGCGCGGCCGATCTATATCGAACTTGAGCACGCTTGACAGGACCTGGCCGCCCGCTACCGCGATGAACATGAGAAGCGCCGCGCCTGGCCTGCGGATGAGGAGCAGATAGACGATCATTGCTGCCGTGATCAGCACCAACACGCTGGCGCTGCCGAGGCTGGTGATGTCGCGCATCGCTCCTTCCAGCCACGCCGGTCCGATCGGATTGTCGGGTTGGCCGGCCTTGCGGAAGGCAAGCAGGATTTCGGTATCGAAGGCATGCGGCGTAGTGGCCCGCGCCATCTCCATTAGCTCCTCGAACCCCCACAGCCCGCCGGCAATGATCAGCCCGGCCAGCAGAACCGGGAACTCCAGCCAGTTGCGCAGTCTGCTTGCGGTCTTCTTCATCGGCCCGATCGCAGTTACAGCCTTTGCAGATAGGGTCCGAGCGTGATCAGCGCCACAGCTGCGATGGCAAGCATGATGCCGGTCGCCTGCAAGGCATTGACGCGCTCGCCGAAGAAGACCAGCGCCACCACATTCACCGACACCAGCTGGATCACCGCTGACAGGCTGAACGACACCGACATGCCGAATTCACGGATCAGCCTCAGCATGATCAGATTGCCGAGCGAATAGAGCGCCAACGTCAGCACGATCTTGCCAAAGCTCGGCGCCAGTCCCCATTGCTTCGCCGCCGTCGCCGCAAGCAGGAAGATCACTGTCGAAATGCAGAGCTGCCCAAGTCCCCAGAAACTCACTTTTTGCTCCTCCCGATGCGGTCCTTGCGCGCCTGCCGCAGCTCTTGTTTCCGAAGCGCCGGTCGCGGTCAAGCGGGGCTGATGTTGGGCACGAAATCGCAGATGGCAATTAGCCGGCATGTCATCAAACTGTGACCTGCCGGCGATACCGGATTGGCCAGGCAACACGCTCCAGCAATCCATCCAGCCAGAGGCAGGCCCCTATGACCGAACATCGCACCCCTGACGCCCATTTCCGCACCAGCCTGCTCGAGGAAAACGATGGGCCAGGAGCCAATCCCAGCGACAACCGCACCATGGGTGAGATCATCGCCGCGCGGTTCTCGCGCCGCGGCTTCCTCAACGGCTCGCTTGCCGTCTCGGCCATAGCCGCTACCGTCAGCCCGCTGGCGCTGATCACCGCCGACAACGCCCGCGCCGCCGAAGGCTCCGCCTTCGCTTTCGACGAGCTCGAGGCCGGCATCGACGACAAGCATCACGTTGCACCCGGTTATGACGCCGACGTGCTGCTGCGCTGGGGCGATCCGCTGTTCGCCGATTCGCCGGAATTCGATCCGACAAAACAGTCGGCGGAAGCCCAGGCCAGACAATTCGGCTACAACAATGACTATGTCGGTTATATCCCGATCGACGGCTCGGCCGAGCACGGCCTGCTGGTGGTCAACCACGAATACACCAATCCGCACCTGATGTTTCCGGGCCTCGTCACCATCGTCGATGGCAAAGCCAAGCAGGCGCCTCTCAGCAAGGAACAAGTCGACGTCGAGATGGCCGCGCATGGCGGCACCATTGTCGAGATCCGCAAGGAAGCCGGCAAATGGCAGGTCGTTCGCGACGGCAAGCTCAACCGCCGCATCACCTCCAACACCGAGATCGCGCTGTCCGGCCCCGTCGCCGGCCACGACCGCGTCAAGACCAGCGCCGACCCGACCGGCACGAAAGTCGTCGGCACCGTCAACAATTGTGCCGGCGGCGTCACGCCGTGGGGCACCTATGTCATGGCCGAGGAGAACATCCACGGCTATTTCTCGGGCGAGCTGCCGCAAGGCCACAAGGAAGCGGCCAATTACAAGCGGCTCGGCATTCCCGAAGGTGCTTATGAATGGGCAGCGCATTACGACCGTTTCGACATCGGCAAAGAGCCGAACGAGCCGAACCGCTTTGGCTGGATCGTCGAGGTCGACGTCCAGGATCCGACTTCGGTGCCGAAGAAGCGCACCGCAATGGGCCGCTTCAAGCATGAGGGCGCCGAATCGATCGTCGCCAAGGATGGCCGTGTCGTCTTCTACCTCGGCGACGACGAGCGCTTCGACTATGTCTATAAGTTCGTCACCACAGGCAAGTTCAATCCGGACGACCGCGCCGCCAATATGGATTTGCTCGACGACGGCACCTTGCATGTCGCCAAGTTTGCCGACGACGGTTCGGTCGAATGGCTGCCGATCGTCTTCGGCCAAGGGCCGCTGACGGCGGAGAACGGCTTTGCCAGCCAGGCCGACGTGCTGATCGAGACGCGCCGCGCCGCCGACCTGCTCGGCGCCACCAAGATGGACCGCCCTGAAGACATCCAGCCCAATGCCGCCAACGGCAAGGTCTATGTCATGCTGACCAACAATTCGAAGCGCAAGGCCGATCAGGTCGACGCCGCCAACCCGCGTGCCGAAAATGCCTTTGGCCACATCATCGAGATCGTCGAGGACGGTGGCGATTTTGCCGCCACCAAGGGCAAGTGGGAGGTGCTCTTGAAATGCGGTGAGCCCTCGGTTGCGGCAGTCGGCGCCACCTTCTCGACCGCAACCACGGCCAATGGCTGGTTCGGCATGCCGGACAATTGCGCGGTTGATTCGACCGGCCGCCTCTGGGTCGCCACCGACGGTCAGGGTCCGAAGGCCACTGGCCGCACCGACGGTCTGTGGGCGGTCGATACGGAAGGGCCGGCGCGGGCGACCTCAAAACTGTTCTTCCGCGTGCCGATCGGCGCCGAAATGTGTGGTCCCCTGTTTGCGCCGGACGACCAGACCGCTTTCGTTGCCGTCCAGCATCCAGGCGACGGTGGCGAGGACTGGGAGGCTTTCGGCCGTCCGTCCTACTATGAGGATTTGTCGACCCGCTGGCCCGACTTCAAGCCGGACATGCCGGTGCGGCCGGCGGTCGTTGCCATCACCAGGCAAGGTGGTGGCAAGATCGCGGTCTGACACGCAGCAAGGTCTTGCAGTCTCAAGGAAGGATTTCGGCGATACGAAATCCTTCCTTTCCCGATGCGGGATGCATCCATGCTACGCATTATGCGCCGACGAATCATTCGGTGCGCTGAACCACGGCCACATTCATTGTGCTTCGCAACCTGAAGCCAATGGACTCGTAAAGTCTAATGGCCGTGGCGTTGCTGGCATAAGCGTGGAGATAGGGAATTTCGTCGCGCGCCACTATCCGGTTTGCCACGAATATGGACAACAGCTTGCCCAGGCCACCGCCGCGAAATTTCGGATGTGAGCACACTCCGCTGAGTTCGGTATAGCCAGGTTGCTTCATGCGCTCGCCGGCCATTGCTGCAAGTCTGCCCTCGATTTTCACACCCCAAAAATCGCCCAGGCTCAAGGCTTCGAGCGTGAATGGGCCAGGCTTGGTGACCAACGCCAGAGCCAGCATCTCAGCGGCGTCGTCTCGCGTCAGACGTTGCACGCGCCCGTCGGACACGATCTGCAATGGCTGCTCGGCAATCATCTGAACCCCGGCCGCGGTCGAAGTCGCGGAAAGCCCCGTGGGCAGAGCAATGGCGTCCGCTTGAAGCAGGATCACACTCTCGCCCGGGGAGACAAGCTTTTCGAGCGCCCGCAGGCTTTCCGCGTCGTCCGCGCCAGTGGCGGCGAAAGGAACAATCGACGGCCGATATCGCCTGGCGAGGTTGCCACCTTGCGCGAAGGCCTGATGTCGCGTCTGAAGCGCGCTCCAGATCGGGCGGTCAAGCAGGTGTTTCATTGCACGGCATCTCTCGGTTTTGGTGCACGACGGTCGAGAGGAGCCGCGGCGAGGCCGTCCTCGATGGCGGCCAACTGATCGAGAAGCGGCCCCGAAAGATCCGCGCACAGATCCGCGACGGCGTTCTCGATGCGCGGCCAGACCTCGCGCTTTGCGACATCGACCAGCCGCCGGCCGTCCCTGGTGAGGGAGACGATCCTGCGCCGCTGGTCATCGATCGACGGACTGACCTCGAGCAATCCCAACTCGGCGAGAAGCGAGACGCTTCGCGTTACGCCTGGCTGCGCGATGCCAAGGGATTGCGCCAGTTCCCCGACAGGCAGGGGGCCTAGCCTGTCGAGCGCGGCCAGCAGTGGGTACTGGCTCGCCTGAACCGGAACATCCAGCCGGTCGAGAAGGCGCTGCGCCTCCGCTTGCAGTTGCTCGCCTATACGCTTCATCCTGCTGCCCAGGCACAGGAAGCCAAGCGATCGTATGACGTCTTCCATAGGCCAATCCGCCTCGCGATAAATCATAACATGATATATAACAAAACATGAAGGTCAAGGGGCTATCGTTGCAGGGGCTGCACTCAGTGCTGTTTCCGTTGATCGATAAGGCTGCTTTGCTTGGCAAGGCCAATCGATCAGTTGCGCAGCCGGTAGCCGGTTCTGAAGATCCAGGCGACGATCGCTATGCAGACAAGCAGGAAGACCACCGTCATGCCGAGGCTGACGCCGACCGAAACGTCGGATTTGCCGTAGAAGCTCCAGCGGAAGCCGCTAACCAGGTAGACCACCGGGTTGAACAGCGTCACCGTGCGCCAGATGCCGGGCAGCATGTTGATCGAATAGAAGCTGCCGCCGAGGAAGGTCAGCGGTGTGATGATCAGCAGCGGCACCAGCTGCAGTTGCTCGAAGCTTCTTGCCCAGATGCCGATGATGAAGCCGAACAGGCTGAAGGTCACGGCCGTCAGCACCAGGAAAGCGAGCATCCAGAACGGATGCTCGATCGTCAGCGGCACGAACAGCGAGGCCGTCGCCAAAATGATCAGGCCAAGCACGATCGACTTTGTCGCCGCACCTCCGACATAGGCGATGACGATCTCCAGATAGGACACCGGCGCCGACAGCAATTCGTAGATCGAGCCGACGAATTTCGGAAAGTAGATGGCGAAGGAGGCGTTGGAGATCGACTGCGTCAGCAGCGACAGCATAATCAGCCCCGGCACGATGAAGGCGCCGTAGCTGATGCCGTCGATCTCGGTGATGCGCGAGCCGATGGCCGAGCCGAAGACGACGAAATAGAGCGACGTCGAAATGACCGGCGAAACGATGCTCTGCAGCACAGTGCGAAGGGCGCGCGCCATCTCCACCCGATAAATCGCCCATACCGCATGAAGGTTCATGGCCGCGCGCGGGTTCATGCCTGTTTCCTCACCAGATTGACGAAGATCTCCTCGAGCGAGCTGTTTTCCGTATCGATGTCGCGGAACTGGATGCCGGCCGCCTCGAGCTCGCGGATCAGCGAGGCGACGCCCGGCCGTTCGCTCTGGTTGTCATAGGTATAGGTCAGCTGCCCGCCATCGGGCGAAAGCTCCAGCGCGTAGTGCGAAAAAGCATCGGGAACGGTGGCCAACGGGCTGCGCAGTTCCAGCACAAGCCGTTTGCGGCCAAGCTTGCGCATCAGCTCGGCCTTGTCCTCGACCAGCACGATCTCGCCGCGGTTGATGACGCCGACGCGATCGGCCATCGCCTCGGCTTCTTCGATGTAGTGCGTGGTCAGGATGATGGTGACGCCGTCTTCGCGCAGCCGGCGCACCATCGCCCACATGTCCTGGCGCAGCTCGACATCGACGCCGGCGGTCGGTTCGTCGAGGAACAGGATTCGCGGCTCGTGCGACAACGCCTTGGCGATCATCAGCCGGCGTTTCATGCCGCCGGACAGCGTGATCGCCTTGGCGTCCTTCTTGTCCCAGAGCGACAGGTCGCGCAGCACTTTTTCGACGAACGCCTTGTCCGCCGGCTTGCCGAACAGGCCGCGGCTGTAATTGACCGTCGCCCACACGCTCTCGAAGGCATCGATGGTCAGTTCCTGCGGCACCAGCCCGATCAGGCCGCGCGCAGCGCGGTAGTCGCGGTTGATGTCATGGCCGTCGACCGTGACGGTGCCCGACGAGCGGTTGACGATGCCGCAGACGATCGAGATCAGCGTCGTCTTGCCGGCGCCGTTCGGCCCCAGCAGCGCAAATATCTCGCCGCGCACGATATCGAGATTGATCTCCTTCAACGCCTTGAAGCCGGTGGCGTAGGTCTTCGTGACCCCGGAAATCGAGATGATCGGCTGCATGGCTGAAAACGGCTGCTTGAAACAGAGTTGTTGATTTAATCCGCTGAATGTCGGTGCGCAAATCCGGATGTCAATGGCGCTCCTGACAGTTCTGGACATCGAGGTTCGCCGGAATAGGCAACACCCGCCTGGTCGTCCAGCAAAATTCCACGCAAAAGCAGATTAACCGGCACTGCGGCGTTCCGCCTCGCGGCGGGACGCCGCTTTGACCGCCCGGCGCATGAAGCCTATCCTTGTACAAACAAGCAGCAGCTGGAGCCGCCATGGACCCGCTCATCCTGTCGCGCATACAGTTCGGCGCGAACATCTCGTTCCACATCCTGTTCCCGGCGATCACCATCGCGCTCGGCTGGGTGCTGCTGTTCTTCAAGCTCCGCTACAACGCGACAGGCGACTCCGCCTGGATGCGCGCTTATTTCACCTGGGTTAAGGTATTCGCGCTGTCCTTCGCCATGGGCGTGGTTTCCGGCGTCACCATGAGTTTTCAGTTCGGCACCAACTGGCCGGGCTATATGGAGACGGTCGGCAACATCGCCGGCCCGCTGCTGGCTTACGAGATCCTGACGGCCTTTTTCCTCGAGGCGGCGTTCCTCGGCATCATGCTGTTCGGCTTCCGCCGCGTCTCAAACCGCGTCCACACGCTGGCGACGGTGCTGGTAGCCGGCGGCACCACTCTGTCCGCCTTCTGGATCATCGCCCTCAATTCGTGGATGCAGACGCCGGCCGGCTTCGAAATTCGCGATGGTGTTGCGCACGCCACCGACTGGTGGGCCGTTGTCTTCAATCCGTCCATGCCCTACCGGCTCGTTCATATGCTGCTTGCTTCGGGGCTGACCGTCTCGTTCCTGATCGCTGGCCTGTCGGCGCTGCGCTATCTCTACGGCGATCGCTCGGAATCGATGTGGAAGGCGCTGCGCACCGGTGTCTTCGCCGCCGCGATCCTGATCCCGATCCAGATCTTTGCCGGCGACCAGCACGGCCTCAACACGCTTGAACATCAGCCGCAGAAGATCGCCGCCATGGAGGCCAACTGGAACACCGGTCCCAACGTGCCGCTGGTGCTGTTTGCGCTTCCCGACGAAGCGGCCAAGGAGAACAGGTTCGAGCTCACCATTCCCGACGGCGCCAGCCTCATCCTCAGGCACAGCGCCGGCGGCATCGTACCGGGGCTGAACGATTATGCCGGCAACCATCCTCCGGTGTTTCCGGTGTTCTGGGGCTTTCGCATCATGGTCGGCACCGGCCTGTTGATGCTCGTCGTCTCCTGGTCGGCGGCCTTCTTCCTCAAGCGTCGCCACAGCCTGCCTAAGCCGCTGGCGCTGGTCATGGTGCCGATGGCACTGTCCGGCTGGCTGGCGACGCTGGCCGGCTGGTACACCACCGAGATCGGCCGCCAGCCCTGGCTGGTCACCGGCGTGCTGCGTACCGCCGATGCTGTCGGCCCGGTCGCCGGCAGCCATGTCGCGCTGTCGCTCGCGGTCTATCTCATCCTCTACGTGCTGCTGCTGATCGCCTATCTCGGCGTGTTGGTGCATCTGGCATTGAAGGCGGCGAAGGATGGTGACACCTCGCCGCTGCCGGGCGTCATGAACAGGCCGCTGTCGCAGCCGGTTGCGCAACCGGGAGAAACATCATGAGCTTCGACTGGCCGACCCTGTTGCCTCTGATCTTCGCCGGCCTGATGGGCCTAGCCATCCTGATCTACGTCATCCTCGACGGCTTCGATCTCGGCATCGGCATCCTGTTCGCCGCAGCCGAAGACACCGAACAGGATACGATGATCGCCGCCATCGGCCCGTTCTGGGACGCCAACGAGACCTGGCTGGTGCTGGCGGTCGGCCTGCTGCTGGTCGCCTTCCCATTGGCGCACGGCACCATCCTGACCGCGCTCTACATTCCGGTTTTCGTGCTGCTGGTCGGCTTGATCCTGCGCGGCGTCGCCTTCGATTTCCGCGCCAAAGTGCCGGCCGGCAGGAAGCACCGCTGGAACCGCATCTTCTTCCTCGGTTCGGTCATCGCGTCGCTGGCGCAGGGCTATATGCTCGGCGTCTATGTGCTCGGCCTCGACGTCGGCCCTGGCGGCATGGCTTTCGGGGCGCTCGTGGCGCTCTGCCTTGCCGCCGCCTACGCGGCGATGGGCGCGGCCTGGGTCATCTACAAGACGGAAGGCGACTTGCAGAAGAAAGCGGTGCTGTGGCTGCGCACGGCACTGGTGCTGACCGCGCTCGGCATGGTTGCAGTATCACTGGCCACGCCCTTTGCCAGCGCGCGCATCTTCGACAAATGGTTCGTCTGGCCGGCCATGCTCTATTTGTCGCCGTTGCCGATCCTGTCGGCAGTGCTGTTCCTGTGGCTGTGGCGCCAGACCTTTCATCTGCCGAAGCCCGACGATCGCCACGCGCTGCTCCCGTTCCTGACATTGGCCGCGATCTTCACGCTTGGCTTTGCCGGGCTCGCCTGGTCGTTCTACCCCTTCGTCGTGCCCGACCGGCTGACCATCTGGCAGGCTGCTTCGGCACCCGAAAGCCTGGCCGTCATCCTGGTCGGGACAGTCGTCGTGCTGCCGATCATCATCTTCTATTCGTTCTTTGCCTACCGCGTGTTCGGCGGCAAGGCGACGGATCTGACCTATGACTGACCGGCTTCGCCGGCGCCGGCCGAAACAGAATATTCATCTTCAAGCGGAATAACCTTCTCTGGCCGGCCCAGCAGAATCGCCGGCAGAAGAAGGGCAACAGAATGACCCCCTTTTTTGCGGCGAGACAGGATCGGCTGTTGCTGATGCTGATCCGGACGGTCGCGCTGGTCGGCGCACTCGCGCTTGCAGGCCTGCTGCCGGCCATGCCGCAGGCGCATGCGCAGGACGCGGCCAGCTGGACCGGCGTGTGGGACACGAAATGGCGCGGCGGCGGCGCCCAGATCAAGTTCGAGCAGACCGGCGCCGACGTAAAGGGCGTCTACCCGCTTTACAGCGGCCGTATCGAGGCGAAGGCCGAAGGCGACAAGCTTGTCGGCCACTGGTTCGAAGGCGACCGCCAGGGCGCCTTCACCTTCGTCCAGTCGCCTGACGGCGAAAGCTTCATGGGCCGTTTCGATGTCGCCACCGCCGAATGGTGGACAGGCGTGCGCGTCAGCGCCGTCGAGGACGTCCGTGTCGACCAGTCGAGCCCGATGAGCACCATGCGCTCGTTCCTGCAGACGATGAACGAGAGCGGCGCCGACAACGTGCCGCGCGCGACCGGCGGCGGCATGGGTCTTGCCGGTCTGGCAGCGGGCCTCGTCGACGTCACCGAGGCCGACCGCGGCGGCCTCAACATGCCCGATTACACCAAGCTCCTGTTCACCGTCATCGACAACGCGACGTTCCGCCTGTGGAGCCTGCCGCATGATACGATTGCCGGCGACGAGGTGACGGCGACGCTCCCGCAATATGGCACCAGGGTTTCCTTCGATCTCACCTTTCGCCGCAAGAATGGCGAGTGGTCTATCGTCGGGCCGCCACTTGGCCAGCTTCAGGCCAAGCTCGCCGAATTCCAGGAAGCGCGTGGCGAAGCCGTCGACATGGTCGACGATCCGAGCAGGCTCGCCTCGCCACGCGATACGTTCAAGGTACTGTTGAGCGGCCTCACCGAGGCCGGCGATCCGGCACAGGCGGCGCTCGACCTGCGCAACTACAGTCAGGCGGTGCGCGGCGACGAGGCGTTCCTGCTCGAGCGCTATCTCAAAAAGGTCATCGACCGCATCGGCTATGTCTACTGGCAGGAGATCCCCGACGACCCGAAGAGCAACACCCCCTTCATCTATTTCGAGCATCCCGCCGGCAACATCGTCATCGGCCCGGTCGAGACCGAGAAGGGCAAGATCTGGCAGTTCACGCCCGAGACGCTCGTCCACATCCGCGCGCTCTACGCCGACGTGGAAGACGTGCCGGTGGCGCCGGAGTTCGCTGCCTTCGCCAGCACCGACCCGTTCTTCATCGCCCGTGGCCTCGCCCGCGAGATCAGCCCCGGCCTGCTCACCCGCGCCGGACCGATGGAGCACTGGCAGTGGTGGATGCTCGGCCTTGCCGCAGTGGCCGGCATCGTTTTCGGCTTCATCGCCAATGCGCTGATTTCCTTGATTGTGCGAAGGACGGACAGCTCGGCCTTCTTCCGCATCGTCGAATGGGCGGTGCGTTCGATCGTGCTTGGGTTCTTCCTGCTGTTGACGCTGCGCCCGCTCGGTCTGCCGCAAGTGGTCGCCGCCCCGGTCAAGGCAATCGCCTGGAGCCTGATCGTGATCGGTGCCGTGCCGGTGGTCTGGCACCTGATCGGCAAGGTCGCCGAACACTATCGTGGACTGTGGCAAGTGCCCGGCTACCACGACACGCTGATTTCGCTGTCCACCGGCGTCGCGCGCGTCGCCGTGCTGGTCGTCGCCTTCCTGCTGTTGGCCGAAGTGCTCGCCATTCCCTACGAAGGCGTCATTGCTGGTCTCGGCATCGGCGGTCTGGCGGTGGCGCTGGCGGCGCAGCCGACGCTGCAGAACTTCCTCTCCGGCCTGACGCTCTATGCCGATCGGCCGGTCAGCGTCGGCGACTTCTGCAAGTTCGGCGACCAGTCCGGCACGATCGAGCATATCGGCATGCGCTCGACACGCATCCGGTCGCTCGACCGCACGATCATCTCGGTGCCGAATTCGGATTTCGCCGGCATGCAGATCGAGAACTACGCGCATCGCGACCGCACCCGGTTCGCGACGACGCTGCAGCTGCGCTACGAGACGACGCCCGATCAGCTGCGTTACGTCCTGGCCGAGCTGCGCAAGCTGCTGATCGCCCATCCGCGCGTCATCGACGAGCCATGCCGCGTGCGCTTTGCCGGCTTCGGCGCCTATTCGCTCGACATCGACGTGTTCACCTACGTCAAAACCGCCGACGTGGCCGAATTCCAAGCCATCCGCGAGGACATCCTGTTGTCCATGATCAACATCATGGATGATGCCGGCGCGCAGTTCGCCTTCCCTTCGTCACTGGAATACAGAGCCACCGATCTTGCGGTCGACGACGAAAAACGCATCGCCGCGGAGAAAAGGGTCAGCGATTGGCGCGAGGCGGAAAACCTGCCTTTCCCCGAGTTCAGCCAGATCGACAAATTTGCCCTCAACAACACGCTTGCCTACCCGCCTCGGGGCTCGGCGCATTATCGTGAGACAGAGCCCGACCCGGACTCGGCCGAGGCAAAGGCGACGCTGGAGAAAGTGCGTTGGAGCCTGCCCTGGAAAAAGGGGAGGTAGTTTCGAGACGTTGGCGGGACAGCACCCCCCTCTGGCCTGCCGGCCATCTCCCCCGCAAGGGGGGAGATTAGCAGTTTCAGCGCTCCGCTCGTCCTGAACGTTGGAGATTTGGCGAAGGTCGAGGTGATAGCCGATCTCCCCCCTTGCGGGGGAGATGTCCGGCAGGACAGAGGGGGGTGCGAAGGATCGCCGACGCTTATTCTCCGTCGCGCCCGCCGGCGCAAAAAATCAGCTCTTGTTGGCGGCCAGCACCAGCACCGGCTTTTCGCTGTAGAGATTGGGGAACAGCCGCTTCAGATTCTCGACCTTGGGCAGATCATTGTAGACGATATAGGGATAGGTCGGGTTGAGCGTCAGGAAGTCCTGGTGATAGTCCTCGGCCGGATAGAAGGTCTTGCCGGTCTCCAGCGTCGTCACGATCGGCTTTGCAAACACCTTGGCCCTGTCGAGCTGGGCGATGTAGCTTTCGGCGATCTTTTTCTGCGTGTCGTTTTCGGCAAAAATCGTCGAGCGGTACTGGGTGCCGCTGTCCGGCCCCTGGTAGTTCAGTTGCGTCGGATTGTGCGCGACCGAGAAATACACTTGCAGCAGCTGGCCATAGGTGACTTTGGACGGCTGATAGGTGATCTCGACGGATTCGGCGTGGCCCGTCCGGCTGGTACCGACCATTTCATAGACGGCCGTGTCCTTGTCGCCGCCGGCATAGCCGGAGACCGCGCTGGTTACGCCGTTGACGTGCTGGAACACGCCTTGGACGCCCCAGAAGCAGCCGCCGGCGAAGACCGCCTTTTCGGTCCCGGCGGTGGCCTTCTCGTCCATTGCCGGCGGCGGGATCACCACCGCGTCTTCGGCCGAGACTGCCGGCGTCTGCCAGAACACGGCAGCGGCGGCCGTGAGAATGAGCGCGGCAAGTGCTGTTTTTGCGAAAATCGACGATCGTTTCAGGGCTCCGGTCATGTCTGATCTCCCATGATGCTGGTGTGGATTATACGACGGATAGGTCCGCCGGGCTCTCACATTGCTGTGCGCATCGCCTATTTGGCCGGAGCCATGGCATCGCAGGCCTTGGTCGCCTCTGCCTTCTTCATGGCGTCCGTCTCGGCGGCGGCCTTGTCCATGCAGTCGGCCTTCATCGGATCGCCCGCCTTCATCGCAGTTGTGGCCATTGCATCAGGCGCCATGGCGCCGGCCGGCTTCATGGCATCGGTTGCCGGCTTCATGGCGTTTATCGCCATCGCCGGCTTCATCGCATCTTCGGCCCGCGCCGCGCCTCCGGTGAACAGCGCCGTCGAGCAAAGTGCGAGGGCGAGTGCCGCCAGGGTCAGGTGATTGGTCATGGTGGTCTCCTTGGGTTATGGCAGGGTTGATCGCATGCGGCGGTGCCGCTGCGGCGTTGCGCAAATTCGGAACGGGTTCTAATTCGCAGCGGCACCGAGGATCGGCCCGCCGCCCGGCACCTGGACCAGCACCGCGGTGCTGAGGCCGCGTGCAGCGGCCGGCAACGGCAGCGCGGTGGCGTCGCCGGTCCAACTGCCCAGCCTGGTCAGCGAATGCACGACATTGGCGTGCGGCAGCGTGCGCCCGGTGTTTTCGCCGCGCGCCACCGGCACCTCGACGACGCCTTGCCGGTAGTGAACCAGCCAGACATCGGCCCTGCCGCCCGGCACCGGACCGGCGCCGATGCTGACCTTTCCACCGGCGAGCGACAGCGAAGGTCCGTCGGCGTGGCCGCCGCTCGAAATCAGCTGCTCGATCTCGCCCGGCCTGGCGCCGACGGCATCGGCCTTGCCGTTGACCACCACTTGCGGCGTGAACGGGCCGGAACGGCCGAGCGACGGCTCGTAACTGACCTGACGCTGCGTGAATTCGTCTTTGCCGAATGTATCCTTCCAGCCGAGATAGTCCCAGTAGGTGACGTTGAAGGACAGCGCCAGCACACCAGGCCGGTCCTTGACCTTGATCAGATTGGCATTGGCCGGCGGGCAGGACGAACAGCCCTGGCTGGTGAACAACTCGACGACGGTCAGCGTCTGGCCGGCAGCCGCGCTGGTTGCCGAAAACCCGATTGCCGAAAACAGTGCCAGGGAAAGCCCGACAAGGGCCGTGCTGCGTTTCGATCCGGTCATCGCTGTCCTCATGTGCGGTTCCATGTCCAAACTTCGCCGCCGACGCACGGTTCGTTACAGCATCACCGCTTCGTGATTGAGGAGAAGTCCAAGTTTTTTCGTCTTAGGGATTGGCGAGAGCCGAGGCGACATCCGATCTCCCCCCTTGTGGGGGAGATGTCCGGCAGGACAGAGGGGGGCGCCACCGAGCGTCATCCTACGTGGACGCCGAGTAACGCCAACTCGATGCTAGGATGGGCCAAGCGGATTGGAGGTTGCCAGATTTGCAAATTACGAGAGCCGCGGGACAGCGCCCCCTCTGGCCTGCCGGCCATCTCCCCCACACGGGGGGAGATCGGCACTTGGCCCGGCTATTGTGTAAGCACGGTCTCCGAAGGCCGCTTGTTGAAGGCGCACTTGCCGGTCACCGTGTAGAAGAAGTCGGCATTCGAAATGGCTGCCGGTACGGGATTGCCGCCATCTTCCCAAGCCTGTTTGCTGCTCTGGCCGCATGGCACGAGCGTGAAGATATCGACGGTTTCTCCGTTCGCAATTTCGACGCCGTCGGCGTAAAGCCGGTTCGATGTCGCCGGATCGTTCGATTTGAGCACGGATGGATTGCCGGACGGCACATCCATCCGCAGGTACAGCTGGTCCATCTGGCTGACGTCGATCACCGCACCAGCACTCGTCGCGGGATACATCGTGCTGACGCAGGTGGTTGCGTATTTCCTGCCGTATGAGTCGGTCTGGGTGATCGTGGTGCTGGGCAAGCCGTAGAAGCTGAGCACCGTGGCGGTCGTGCATACTTGCTGCTGGACCAGCGTGGTCGTCGTTCCGTTGATCGTATACACGCTGGCTGTGCCGTAGCCCTTAGGGTCGCCATAACCGTTGTATGTGTAGTCGATCTTCATCAGCTTGTTAGCCAGCGTGTCACCAAACTTGGTGCCATAGAGCGTCATCGTTTTGTTCCAATAGCCCGAGATCTTATCGACTTTGAACGTGGCCTCCACCAATGCCGGCCGCTTTGTCACCGCCGACGCGACGCCGACCTGCACCGTGTTGATCTTGACGATCTGCATGAAACTCGTCGGCATGGCGAAGCCAGCCGAAGCCTTGATGCTGGCAGCGCCGTCGGTAGCGACGACGAAGCTGTCGAGCTTGGCCGTGCCTTGCCCGCCATTGGCCAGGTATGCCTCCTGCAGCTTCACCTGGCGGTCCGCCAACGTCGTGGTCGTCTCCAGCGTCGTGATCGACAGCGACGCGGCATCGAGCGCGTTCTGCATCGAGGCCCTGGTTGAAACCGCCGAGGTATAGTCGATGGAAAAACCCAATGCGGCAACCATCGGCATAAGCAAGATGGCGAGCATTGGCGCGAACGAGCCGCTCACCGAGTTGAGAAATTTGCGTGCGGACAGCGGCATTCCGATCCCCCGAAACGGCGATAGACCGGTGGGCTATCACGCCGGGCGCAAACTATGCTCTAATCTCATGGATCAAAGTTTAACGACTTTGGCCCCCGCCGCCGCTCCCGCGCCCCGCCGCTTGCCCATGCAGCGTGCCCCTGCTAAAGCGCGCCGCATGACCACGCCGATCAAAAACATCCGCAATTTCTCCATCGTTGCCCATATCGACCACGGCAAATCCACGCTTGCCGACCGGCTGATCCAGTCGACCGGCGGGCTGGAGCTGCGCGACATGAAGGAGCAGGTGCTGGACTCGATGGACATCGAGCGCGAGCGCGGCATCACCATCAAGGCGCAGACGGTGCGGCTGAAGTACCGCGCCAATAGTGGCGAGGATTACATCCTCAACCTGATCGACACGCCCGGCCATGTCGACTTCGCCTATGAGGTGTCGCGTTCGCTGGCCGCCTGCGAGGGCTCGCTGCTGGTCGTCGATGCCTCGCAAGGTGTCGAGGCGCAGACGCTGGCCAATGTCTACCAGGCCATCGACAACAACCACGAGATCGTCGTGGTGCTGAACAAGGTCGACCTGCCGGCGGCCGAGCCCGAGCGCATCCGCGAGCAGGTCGAGGAGGTGATCGGCATCGACGCCTCCAACGCCGTGTTGATCTCGGCCAAGACCGGGCTTGGCATTCCGGACGTGCTCGAGGCCATCGTCAACGATCTGCCGCCGCCGCGCGAGGGCGACATAGCGGCGCCGCTGAAGGCGATGCTGGTCGACTCCTGGTACGACGCCTATCTCGGCGTCATCGTGCTGGTCCGCATCATCGACGGCGTGCTGAAGAAGGGCCAGACCATCCGCATGATGGGCACCGGCGCCCGATATCTGGTCGAGCGCACCGGCGTCTTCACGCCCGCCCGCGTCAATGTCGACGAGCTCGGCCCCGGCGAGTTCGGCTTCTTCACCGGCTCGATCAAGGAAGTCGCCGACACCCGCGTCGGCGACACCATCACCGAGGACAAGCGCCCGACGGCGCAGGCCCTGCCCGGCTTCAAGCCGGCGCAGCCGGTGGTGTTCTGCGGCCTGTTCCCGGTCGACGCCGCCGATTTCGAGGATCTGCGCGCCGCGGTCGGCAAGCTGCGCCTCAACGACGCGTCCTTCTCCTATGAAATGGAAACCAGTGCGGCACTTGGCTTCGGCTATCGCTGCGGCTTCCTTGGCTTGCTGCATCTGGAGATCATCCAGGAGCGGCTGGAGCGCGAGTTCAATCTCGACCTCATCGCCACCGCGCCCTCGGTCGTCTACCGCCTGGCTTTGACCGACGGCACGGTGAAGGAATTGCACAACCCGGCGGACATGCCCGACGTGGTCAAGATTGCGGCCATCGAGGAGCCGTGGATCCGCGCCACCATCCTGACCCCGGACGACTATCTCGGCGGTATCCTGAAACTCTGCCAGGACAGGCGCGGCATCCAGTTCGATCTGTCCTATGTCGGCAAGCGTGCCATGCTGATCTACGACCTGCCGCTCAACGAGGTCGTGTTCGACTTCTACGACCGGCTGAAGTCGATCTCAAAGGGCTACGCCTCCTTCGATTATCACCTCACCGACTACAAGGAAGGCGACCTGGTCAAAATGTCGATCCTGGTCAATGAGGAGCCGGTCGACGCGCTGTCGATGCTGGTCCACCGCACGGCCGCGGAAAAGCGCGGCCGGCTGATGTGCGAGAAGCTGAAGGAGCTGATCCCGAACCATCTGTTCAAGATCCCGATCCAGGCGGCCATCGGCGGCAAGGTCATCGCCCGCGAGACCATCTCGGCGCTGCGCAAGGACGTCACGGCCAAATGCTACGGCGGCGACGTCTCACGCAAACGCAAGCTGCTCGACAAGCAGAAAGAGGGCAAGAAGCGGATGCGCCAGTTCGGGAAAGTGGATATCCCGCAAGAGGCGTTTATCCAGGCGCTGAAGATGGGGGATTGAACGGGGTTACGCCCATTTCCCCCGTGGCCGGGCTGTTCCCAATTTCGAGCTGACCGAACCGCCTCCCGATGCGATTAAATATGCGCCGGCCAATGCCCTTCGCTTTAGGCAGCGGGCCGCCATTGGAGAAGGTCCCGTCTTGAAGTATCCTTGAGCTTGGAAGGGAGGTCCCGATGCGTCCCGCCAGCCCTGCTATCTCCGACACGATCGCCGCGATCGGCCTTGCCATCGGCGGCGCGATGGGCCTCGTCGGCACCTTCGTCGAGAGCGCGTCCCTTCGCGAAACACTCTGGACGATCGACGGCGTCGCACTGGTGGTAGCAACCGCGCTGCTGACGATGAAATATCAGCGGCTGGGCAATGACTGCGTGGCGGCCGGATTTCTGACCTTTCTCGCCGGCGAGAGCCTGCTGCTCGCCGGCAATGCGGCGGGGCTTGAGGCCAGCGTGCCCTCCTATGTCGGCGGTATCTCGCTCTGGGCGGCGGCGCTGGTCATGGTCAGCGCGCCGAAAACCTTCGCCCTGTGGATGCGGCTCACCGCTGTCGTGGCGGCTGTGCTGTTCGTCGTCTCAGTGGGCCTGATCCTCTGGGGCACCCCTTTGCTGCCGACCTCGGCGCCGCTGCCCGCTGCCGGATATCCCTTCCTGGTGCTCACATTCATCGGCTGGATATGGACCCTGCTGAAGCCCGATCGTTGAGCCCGTCGGACCGCCCCTCTCCGGCAGCTTCGCGGCCACCTCTCCCCCACCATGTGGGGGCGAGGAACCCAGGTCTTGTGAGGCTTCGGCGATTGGCGGTTTCCTCGCCCCACGAAGTGGGGAGAGGTGGTTTGCGAAGCAAACCGGAGAGGGGTCTTCCTTGGCAGCCTCGCGCGTCTTGCGACGCAAATGCCGCAATCACCTCTTCCACCCTTCAACCCGCCATGCCATGTTCCCCCGCGCGGCCGAGCAGGCCGTTTCATTCCGGGGGGAATCATCATGTTGTCTTACGCTTTCGCGCGCCGCGTTGCCGCTGCGCTGTTCATCGTCGGATTGTTTGCGCCCGTCGCGCATGCCGGCGATGTCACGTTCGAGATCAAGAACAGCCATCCCAACGCCATGCGCGTCGAACTGTACAGCCAGGACCGCGACCACGTCTGGCCGGGCAACAATCAGGATTATTATCTCAACGACGGCGAGACCAAGTCGATCCCGCTGTCCTGCAATGACGGCGAATCGATCTGCTACGGCGCCTGGGTCGATGGTGACGAGAATACCTATTGGGGTGTCGGCCCGGCCAACGCGGAAAAATGCGACGATTGCTGCTACACCTGCAGTGGCGGCGAGACCGAGGAAATCGATCTGGTTCCGTGAACTGTCTCCCTTTTGTTCGAGGGCTATTGCACACCGGCAAGCGCCCCCTCACCCGGATTGCCAACCGAATTGCGAAGGGGAATTCGGGGCAATCCGACCTCTCCCCGAGGGGAGAGGAAGTCGCCTGCACTGGCGCCAGCCTCTTCTCCCCTCGGGGAGAAGGTGGCCGCGAAGCGGCCGGATGAGGGGGACTCCCGTATGCGATTGCCTCACCCTTGTGGGCCAGGTGGTCGTACAGAGGCCATAGCAGCGGAGCGCTGTCCCGCCAACGTCGGCCGGCAACGCCGGAATTCAAAGCTGAAACAAAAAACCCGCCTCGGTGGGGCGGGTCGTTGGAGCCAATTGGCACCATAGTCGGATTACTAGCATAGCTGCCGGCACAAAGCAAGAACAAAATGTGGTGCTGCGAGCAAAAAATGCGAATTCCCTTCCCGCCGCGCCCGAGGTCGGCCCTCACGGTGGAGAATGCTGCCTTGACGTCGTCCTGGCCGTCGCCATAGCGTAGTCCGAGAGGAGATCCCACCCATGGCAGTGGTCGAAGGCGAAAACATAGAGATCGGCTTTTCGGGAAAACGTTGCATCCATTCGCGCAACTGCGTGCTTGGCGATCCGCGTGTCTTCGTGCCCAATGCGCCCGACCAGTGGATCCACCCCGAGGCGGCCAGCGTCGAGAAGATCGTGGCGCTCGCCGAAGGCTGCCCGTCCGGCGCCATCACCTATGTCCGCAAGGATGGCGGGCCGCAGGAACAGCCGCCGGTAGTCAACATTGTGCGCATAAGGGAAAACGGCCCGCTGGCCCTGCATGCCGAGATCGTGCTGGGCGGCGAAACGTTTTACCGTGCCACGCTCTGCCGCTGCGGCGCCTCGGAAAACAAGCCGTTCTGCGACGGCAGCCACAACAAAGCGGGCTTCACCGCCACCGGCGAGCCGGCGCTGAAAGACACGCCGGCGCTGGAAGCCAGGAATGGCCCGCTGACCGTCACGCCGACGACCAACGGCCCGCTCAAGCTCGAAGGCAATCTCGAAATCGTCACCGGCACCGGCCACACGGTCGACCGCACACAACGCACCTTCCTCTGCCGCTGCGGCCACTCCGCCAACAAGCCGTTCTGCGATGGCAGCCACAAGCGCGTGGGGTTTGTCGGGTAATTGCCAAGGTTGCGATCCGTCACACCCCCCTCTGTCCTGCCGGCATTGGGCGAGCCTGCAGCGTGTTCGCCCGTGGCCCAGCCATCGCGGCTTTATCGATCGGCCGGTATCCGCTAAGGGGCGGAGACGAATTCTCCGGAC
>NZ_JAMYSW010000016.1:0-151267 GCF_040322135.1 Mesorhizobium sp. M0189 | reverse complement strand
CCCGTCTCCCCGCTGGCCCCCCACCGCCGCCCCGCCCCCCCCCCCCCCCCCCCCCCCCTCCCCCCCCCCCCTGCCCCGCCCCCACAGAGGGGGGTGTCTTGGCACCAGACATTGGCGGCGGGCGCAAGAGCCAATCGATGCGGCCTTCGATCCTGGCAGAACCCGGCAGCAGCCCGGCAATGGCAAGCGCCAGCGTGCTCTTGCCCGAACCGCTCTCGCCGATGATGGCAAAGCGCTCGCCGGCGGGAATGTCGAGGCTGACACTCTTTAGTGCCGTCACCTCGGAGCCATCGCGGCGATAGGTCACCGTCAGATTGCGGATCGAAAGCAGCGCCGTCACGACAGGCCCCTCCTCACCGCCGTCGTCTCGACGACGCCTTCGCCGGCGAGATACACACCTAGCACCGTGAGCACGAGTGCTATTCCCGGAACGATCGACAGGAACGGCGCGGTGCGCAGCACGGCACGGCCTTCGGCGATCATGCCGCCCCAGGTAACGCGGTTGGGGTCGCCGAGGCCGAGAAAGGACAATGCCGCTTCGGTGAGAATCGCCGCGGCGACGATCACCGACGACAATGCCAGTACCGGCGGCAATGCGTTGGGCAGCACCTCGCGAAAGGCGATCTCCAGCGGATGCATGCCGATGACGCGGGCGCCCGCTACAAAATCGCGCTCGCGGATCGACAGCACTTCGGCTCGCGCCACGCGTGCCGGTCCGGTCCAGGCGCCCAGTGCGATCGCCGCGACGACGACGCCGAGCGACGGCCCGACGATGCTGACGAAAGCCAAAGCCAGCAGAAAAGCTGGCACGGTCTGGAAAGCGTCGGTGATGCGCATCAGCACTTCGTCGATAAGGCCGCCGGCAAAGCCGGCCAGCGTGCCGATCACTGCGCCGACGGCAAGGGCGGCGGCGGCGGCCGCCAGGCCGACCGCCAGCGAGGTGCGGGCGCCGTGGAAAAGCTCGGCCAGCATGTCACGGCCGAGGCGGTCGGTGCCTAGTGGTAGCGACCAGTCCTGGAACGGTGGCAGCAATGCCGGCCCGGCAATGGCCTGCGGATCGCCGGGAAAGAACAAAGGTGCGGCAAGCGCCACGGCAAACAGCGCCGCCAGGATGACAATGCCGGCGATCGCTTCCGGCGTCCGGAGAAAACGGCGAAGCGGGTTCACGCGCCGGCCTCATTGGCTCCGACGCGCGGATCGAGGACGGCGTAGGCGATGTCGACGAGAAGGTTGATGATGACGACCAGAACGGCGCTGACGAGAATGATGCCGAGCAGCAACGGCGTGTCGCGTGCCGCCACCGCTTCCTGCGCCAATCGGCCAAGGCCTGGCACCGAAAAGACGCTTTCGATGACGACGCTGCCGCCCAGCATTTGCGCGGACTGCAGGCCAAGCATGGTGACCAGCGGCAACAGCGCGTTGCGGGCGACATGGGCGAGCACGACGCGACGGCGGGAAAGTCCCCTGGCGCGAGCGGCGAGGACAAAATCCTGCCGCCAGACCTCGGCCATGCCGGCGCGCATCATGCGCAGATAGAGCGCGAGATAAATGAAGCCGAGCGCGGAGACCGGCAGGACGAGATGGCGGGCGATGTCGCCAGCGCGATCAAGGCCGGTCCTGGCCGAGGCGATGCTCTCGATGCCGCCGATCGGAAACCAGCGCAGGTCGACGGCAAAGACGATGATCAGCACCAGCCCGAGCCAGAAGCCCGGTATGGCATAGACCGCCAGCGAGCCGATAGACAGGAAGCGATCACGGACGCTGCCGGGTCTGGCGCCGGCATAGATGCCGAGCACCGAGCCGAGTCCGAAGGAGAGCGCGGTGGCGCTGCCCATCAACAGCAGCGTGTTGGGCAGGCGCTCGGTGATGACATCGCGGATCGGCCGCGAAAAGGTGACGGACAGGCCAAGGTCGAGATGGAGCAGCGCCCAAAGGTAATTGGCCAGCCGCGTCAGCTCAGATTGGTCGAGCCCCCAGCGGTGACGCAACAGCTCGATCATGCCGGCGTCGCCGCCGGTCGAGACGATGTAGGCATCGACCGCATCGCCGGGAGCGGCTTCGAGCAACAGGAAGGTGCCGATGACGACAATCAGCAACACGAAGATGCTGCCGACGAGGCGACGGCGAAGGAGGGTGAGGGCGCGGCTCATGGCGGCGCCGGGTGCTTGGCGCAGTGGCAATTAGGAGATGCGGTGTTTCTTCCCACCCCCCTCTGTCCTGCCGGACATCTCCCCCGCAAGGGGGGAGATCGGATGTCATTAGCGATTTCGCCAATCTTCAACGCAGCAGGCAAATAAGCCGACGTTGCGGCCAGCCAATCTCCCCCTTTGCGGGGGAGATGTCCGGCAGGACAGAGGGGGGTGTGAAGGAACTCGGTATTTGACCAAGTTTCCACACGGATTTCGGCGCGAATTTTCATCCGCCAGAATGTGTCACGATTCTAAATAGGTGTCCGCCCAGTTCGACACCGCCCAGCGCGGGGTGTTGGCGATGTTCTTGACCGTATCGCGGGCGACGCTGATGAAACTCCATTCGGCGACGTTGATCAGTGGCAGGTCGGCGGCAACTTTTCTCTGGAACTCCTTGTAGAGTTCGGTGCGGGCGGCGGTGTCAAGCGTCTCCGATGCCTTGGCGATCAGAGCGTCGAGATCGGCGTTCTTGTAGCCGCCCTGGTTGGAGAAAGGCACCCCGTCGGGAATGCCGCTCTGCACCAGGATGGTGGTCGAGATCGCCGGATCGCCGCGGAACACCGGCGGCCCGACCGCAAGGTCGAAGGCGTGGTCGGTGTAAACCGCCTTGATATGCGCGGCAGAGTCGTTGTTGACCAGCTGGGCGTCGATGCCGATGGCGGCGAGCGCCTGACGAAGATAGTCGCCGAACTGCTTGGTCTCGTTGAAATAGGGCGCCGGCAGCAGTTTCAGCGAAAAGCGCTTGCCATCATCGCCTCGGCTGTAGCCGGCCTCGTCGAGCAAGGCGTTGGCCTTGGCGACGTCGAAAGCATAGGTCGGCACGTCGGCGGTGTAGAATTGCGGGTCGTTTTTCGGCACCGGGCCAGTGGCGGTGGCGGCATAGCCGAGAAACACCGTCTTGACGACGAAATCCTTGTCGATAGCGTGAGCGATCGCCTGGCGCACTTTCAGGTCGGCCAGCTCCTTGCGGCGATGGTTGATCTCGACGACCAGTTGGTAAGTCAGCCCTTCGTATCCTTTGGTGATCACCTTGAGGCCGGGCACTTTGGAGATGCGGTCGAGATCGGCCAGGGGCACGGCGGAGAAGGCGGCGAGCTGGATCTCTTCGGCCTCGAGCGCGCTGGCCGCCGACGTGCGGTCCGGCAGCACCTGATAGATGATCTCATCGAGATAGGGCTCGTCCTTGCCCCAATAGTCGGTGTTCTTCTCCAGCCGGTAATATTCGCCGGGCTTGTATTCGGCAAATTTGAACGGTCCGGTGCCGACCGGGGCGTTGTTGGCCGGGTTGTCCTCGATCTTTCCGGTCTCGTAGATGTGCTTGGGCACCACGCTGCTCAGCGCCGGCAAGGCGTTGCGGATCAGCTGGAACGGGGTCGGCTTGGCGAATTTGAACACGGCGGTCGCCTCGTCCGGCGTGTCGACCGCCTCCAGATCCTTGAACACGGTGCGGCCGAGATTCTGCAGCGGTTTCCAGACCTGCAGCGCCGAGAAGGCGACATCGGCTGAGGTGAAGGGCTTCCCGTCATGCCATTTGACGGCCTCGCGCAGTTTGAACGTCACCGACAGGCCGTCGGCGGCGCCTTCCCAGCTGAGCGCCAGCCGTGGCTCGAGCCCGTCCTTGCCGCCGAAGGAGGCCTCGGCCAAGGTTTCCACGATCTTGCTCGAGATGAAGAAGACGCCGTTCGAGGCGACAATCGCCGGATTGAGATTGCGCGGCTCGGAATCAGCGGCGACAACCAGTCGTCCGCCCTTTTTCGGCGTCTGCGCCCAGCCGATCGTCGGCATGGCGGTGGAGGCCAGCAGCAATGCCGAACCCGCAAGCATCGTACGCCTGGAAATGGTGAACTCTGGCATGATCGAACTCCGTCCTCTCCGCGACCCGGCCGGGTGCGCCGTACCCCTCGGACGCTCGTGAGCATCCTGCAAAGCTGATTATGGCCCTTGTCCGGGGTTTCGCCAGAGACGGAATTGGCGCATCCTCACGTGGCTTTGAAATTTCCGTCCGCTGGACCAGTTACAGGGAAGCGGTCCAATGCGCTGATCTGGCCGGACCAGATTAGACCATGCCGGTAGCGGAATGAGCTTTTGGCGCCCGCTCGACCCATTCTGGCTGGACCAGACCGGGCAAAATGATGCAGATTTGAGGGGAGCCAAGGCTCTAAAACCAGAAAGGCCGGCGCCACGTGCGGTCGGTCATGGCACTTCAGGGAGAGAGACAATGAACGTTGCTCCGGGCAAGAATGTCGTCGGCAGCGTGCCGTTCGACCAGGCCAGGGTGGACGGGCTGATGGAGGAAGCCGGCATCGACGTGCTGCTCGCCACCTCCAAGCACAACACGCAATATCTGCTTGGCGGCTACAAGTTCATCTTCTTCGCCGCCATGGATGCGATCGGCCATAGCCGCTATCTGCCTGTCGTCGTCTACGAGAAAGGCGGGCCGGAGCATGCCGCCTATATCGGCAACCGCATGGAGGGCGGCGAGCACCAGAACCATCCGTTCTGGACGCCGACACTGCATGCCGCCTGCTGGGGCACGCTCGATGCCGCCAACCTGGCGGTCGAGCATTTGCGGAAGATCGGCAAGGGCAATGCCCGCATTGGCATCGAGCCCGCCTTCCTGCCGTCCGACGCCTATATGCTGATCCGCAACGCGCTGCCGGACGCCAAGCTGATCGACGCCACGCACATGCTGGAGCGCATGCGAGCAATCAAAACCGAAGCCGAGCTGGAGAAGCTGCGCATTGCTTCGGAGCTGATCACCGATTCCATGCTGGCGACCATCGGCTGGGCACGCGAAGGCACAACCAAGAGCGAGATCATCGAACAGCTCAGGCGCGAGGAGACCAATCGCGGCGCGCATTTCGAATATTGCCTGTTGACGCTAGGCTCCAGTCACAACCGCGCGGCCTCGCCGCAAACGTGGAAGAAGGGCGAGGTGATGTCGATCGATTCCGGCGGCAACTACCACGGCTATATCGGCGACCTTTGCCGCATGGGCGTGCTGGGTGAGCCTGACGCCGAACTCGAGGATCTGCTGGCCGAGATCGAGACGGTGCAGCAGGCGGCCTTCTCCAAGGTAAAGGCGGGCACGCTGGGCGGTGACATGATTTCTCATGCCGAAGGCGTGCTGAAGAAATCCAAGGTTGCGGCCTATACCGATTTCTTCGCGCATGGCATGGGGCTGATCACGCACGAAGCGCCGTTCCTGATGACCAACCATCCGGTGACCTATGAAGGCACCTATGCCGCAAAGCCGCTGGAGAAGAACATGGTGCTTTCGGTCGAGACGACCATGCTCCACCCGACGCGCGGCTTCATCAAGCTGGAGGACACGGTGGCGGTGACCGGCGCCGGTTACATTATGTTCGGCGATCGGGGTAGGGGCTGGAACAGGGGCGGGGCTTAGGCGCCGTCTATCTCAATTCCCACCTGACGGCAGCAGCCTGAAATCCGGCAGGTCGCGCAGTGCCAATTCCGGCCCGGCCGGCGAATAGACGACGAAAAGCTGCATCGGCGCGTCGCCGGTATTGAGCGTCGAATGGAAGCGGCTTTCCGGCACATAGATGGTGCAACCGGGGCCGACCTTCTCGACGACCGGATTGCCCTTCTCGTCTTCGACCATCTGCTCGCCATTGCCTGAGATGACGAAAATGATCTCCTCGGCACCCGGATGGTTATGACGCGTATGGCCCTTGCCCGACGGCAGGTCGACGACACCACCGGAAAAGCGCTTCGCGCCGTTCACTTCGGGAGCGACCGTCAGCGACAGCCTGCCCCAGTCGAAGCCGAAGGCGCTGACGTCTTTTGGGTATACGAACACCTTGCTGTTGTCGGTCATCGTCTCACCCCTTCTTCTACGCAGCGCCGAACGTGACGGCCTTGAAATCCGCCGTTTGCCTGGCGATCGAAGCTTCCGCCGGCAGCCGTTCCATCGAACTCGCGCCGTAGAAACCGTGCAGGCCCTTGCAGCGCTCGAGAATATATTTGGCGTCGTCCGGCATCGAGATCGGCCCGCCATGGCAAAGCAGGATGATATCCTCGCGCACTGAGCGTGCCGCTTCGGCAATGGCGTCGATCTCCTTCACACAATCGTCCAGCGATTTAGCCGAGGTCGCACCGATCGAACCGCCGGTGGTCACCCCCATATGGGCGACGACGATGTCGGCGCCGGCATGTGTCATGGCGCGAGCCTCGTCTGGATTGAAGACGTAGGGCGTGGTCAACAGGTCGAGTTTGTGAGCCTCGGCGATCATGTCGACCTCGAGCCCGAAGCCCATGCCGGTTTCTTCAAAACTCTGCCGCATCTGGCCGTCGAACAGGCCGATGGTCGGAAAGTTCTGCACACCGGAAAAGCCCATCGTCTTCAACTCGGCCAAAAGCAGCGGCATGATGACGAAGGGATCGGTGCCGTTGACGCCGGCCAGCACCGGCGTCTTCTTCACTACCGGCAGCACTTCGTAGGCCATCTCCTTGACGATCTCGTTGGCGTTGCCATAGGCGAGCAGGCCGGCGGCCGAGCCGCGCCCGGCCATGCGGTAGCGGCCGGAATTGTAGATGATGATCAGGTCGATGCCGCCAGCTTCCTCTGCCTTGGCCGACAGGCCGGTGCCGGCACCGCCGCCGACGATCGGAACGCCGTCCGCGATCATCTTGCGGAATTTCTCCAGGATTTTCTTGCGCGGTATGGCGGCCATATCTTGGTGTCTCACTGTCTGGCGATGTCGAGGAAGGCCGTTGTGGCGGCCCAGGCGAATTCGGGGTCGTTGATATGCAGCGGCAGGCGCAGAACGCGCCGCGTTTTGGCGGGTTTGATGGTGCGCTCGATCGCCTCGAACAAAGCTGCATCGGCTTCAGGGTCGAAGAAGGCGCCGCCTTCGATGTCGAGCGCCGACACGCCTTTCTCCGGAATGAGGAAACGAACCGGACCCTGGCAGAGGCTCAGCCTTGTACCGATCCATTCGCCGATCATTCTGCTTTCGTCGGCGGTGGTGCGCATCAGTGTGACGTTTGGATTGTGCTCATAGAATAGCCGGCCGCGATAGCGTTCCGGAATTGTTGGCGGCGCCCAGAAATTGACCATGTCGAGCGCGCCGACCGAGCCGACATAAGGCAGCCCGGTGCGGGCGATGGCACCAAAGCGATCGTCCGTCGCCGGCAGCACGCCGCCAAACAGCAAGTCGCAGACTTCGGTCGTGGTGATGTCGATGACGCCGGACAACAAGCCGCTGTCGGCCAATTTTTCCATGGTGCGGCCGCCGGTTCCAGTGGCATGAAATACCATACAGTCATAAGTCGAACGAAGTTCGTCGGCGATGGCGGTCACGCACGGCGTGGTGACGCCGAACATGGTGAGGCCTATCGAGGGTCTGCCGTCGGCCGGCGGCGCCGGCTTTGCCGCCATGCCTGATATCGCCTGGGCGGCATTGTGGAGCACGACACGGGAAAGCCGGTTGAGGCCGGCCATGTCGGTCACCGACGGCATCATGACGATGTCGGAGACGTCGACATAAGGCGCGGTGTCGCCGGAGGCCAAGGTCGAAACCATGATCTTGGGCAGGCCGAGCGGCAGCGTGCGCATGCCTGTGGTGATGATCGAGGTGCCGCCGCCACCGCCGATGCCGATAATCCCGGCAATATCGCTACGCGATTGAACAAATCGGGCAAAGGCGGCAGCCATCGCCGCCACTGCGGTGCCGTGGTCGTCGACGCCGAGCACGGCATTGCGACCCTCTGAATGGTGGCTGGCGACCTCGTCTGCCGAAACATCGACCGGCACGGTCGCGCCGCGTGTTCCGATGTCGACACGGGCAATCGAAGCGCCGGTTGCGGCGACCGCATCGGCCAGAAAAGCGAGTTCCTCGCCCTTGGTGTCGGCGGTGCCCACCACATAGATGCGCTTCATCGCGTTTCCCCGGTCCTGGGCGTGTTCGACGCTGCCGTCCCTTTGCCCGGCCATTCGACGGCGCGAAGGGCCATTGCAATTTTTTGAGACGCGCGTATCGTATTGACATGAATGTCTCACGTCAACAAGCGGCAACGGACGACGATGCCGGCCAGGGGCCGAACCCGCGGGTAGAGCGCGGGGCCCGCGCGCGCACCAGGCGGCTGATGCTGGAGACGGCGACAAAGCTGATGCAGGCGGGCGCCACGCCGTCGGTCAGCGAGGTGGCGGAGGCGGCGGAAGTCTCACGCGCCACCGCCTATCGGTATTTTCCGAGCCAGGCGGCGCTGGTGCAGGCGGTGGTCGATGAGGGGCTCGGACCGATCCTTACCTGGAAATCGAGCTCTGCCGATCCCGAGCGCCGGGTGGCCGAGCTGTTCGAGACCGCCATGCCGCGCATCGAGGCCTTCGAAGCGACGTTCAAGGCGGCGCTGAAACTGTCGCTCGACCAGTGGGCGCAGCGACAGGCAGGCACGTTTGACGGCGAACCGGCGTTCACGCGCGGCCATCGCGTCGATCTTTTGAAAGATGCGATTGCGCCACTCAAAGGCCGGTTGCCGCCGCGCGAATTCAAGCGGCTCGCGCAGGCGCTGTCATTGATCTTCGGTGTTGAGATGCTGATCGTACTGAAGGATATATGGGGATTGGACAGCCGCAGTATGATGTCGGTCGCGCAATGGGCCGCCAGCGCGCTGGTACGCGCAGCTGTGACGGAATCGATGATTGAAGGAGATGGGATCGCACCGATGACAGCCGCTAGATGACGCCAATCTGGTTCGACCAGATTTGCACCCTGCCTACTCATACTATTGGCGATGCAGCGGCCGAGGCAAGGCCCCTATGTATCAAGGAGTAGGAAAATTCAGGGAAAACAGGCAGATATCGCAGAAACCAACTTGTCTGCGTGTCCGCCACCGTCCAAGAAAGGGCTTGACGTTCGTCTGAAATTGGTAATACCAGATCAGGACAAATAAAGCGGATCAAAGGGTGAAGGCTAATATCCGTTTCGGTCGAACGAGGAGGCTCAAAAACCGGAACGGTGCCGTCACGGGAGGACTACCAGGGCCGGCCTCGCCGCCGGCTCGCATGACGCGGTAGAATGCGCACAAGGGAGGAAATCATTATGCGCAAGACAATGACCAGCTTGCTTGCTGGTATCGGCTTAGTGCTAGCCTGCGGAACGTCCGTCTACGCGCAGGAAAAGGAACTTACAATCTTCTGGGCGGAATGGGATCCGGCCAATTACCTGCAGGAACTCGGCAACGAGTACGAGAAGGAAACCGGCGTGAAAATCACGGTGGAAACCACACCGTGGCCCGACTTCCAGACCAAGGCCTTCACCGAGTTCAACGCCCATGGCGATGCCTATGATATGGTCGTCGGCGACTCGCAATGGCTCGGTGCCGGCTCGACTGGTGGCCACTATGTGGACCTGACCGACTTCTTCAACAAGCACAAGGTCGGCGACGTGATGGCACCGGCGACGGTGAAGTACTACGCCGAATATCCGGGCGGCAGCAGCAAGTACTGGGCCATCCCGCTTGAAGGCGACGCTGTCGGCTGGTCCTACCGCAAGGACTGGTTCGAGGATCCGAAGGAAAAGGAAGCCTTCAAGGCCAAGTATGGCTACGATCTCGACGTGCCGAAGGATTTCAAGGCGCTGCGCGACATCGCCGAGTTCTTCTACCGGCCGGACCAGAAAAAATACGGCATCGCCATCTACACCGACAATTCCTATGACGCGATGGCGATGGGCTTCGAAAACGCGCTGTTCTCCTTTGGCGGCGAGCTGGGTGACTATAAGACCTACAAGGTCGATGGCTTCATCAACTCCGACAAGGCGATCGCGGCGCTCGACGCCTACAAGGAACTCTACAAGTTCACGCCTCCGGGCTGGGCCAAGTCGTTCTTCGTCGAGGACAACCAGGCGATCACTGAAAACCTGGCGGCGATGAGCATGAACTACTTCGCGTTCTTCCCCTCGCTGATCAACGAGGCGTCGAACCCGAACGCCAAGAACACCGGCTTCTTCGCCAATCCTCCCGGCCCGAACGGGGACCAGTTCGCCGCACTCGGCGGTCAGGGCATCTCCATCGTTTCCTACTCGCAGAAGCAGGAAGAGGCGACCAAGTTCCTGGAATGGTTCATCAAGGACGAGACCCAGAAGAAATGGGCAGCGCTTGGCGGCTACACCTGCAGTGCCGCCGTGCTCAAGTCGCCCGAATTCCAGAACGCCACGCCCTACAACAAGGCGTTCTACGAGACCATGTTCAAGGTCAAGGACTTCTGGGCGGTTCCGGAATATGCCGAACTGCTGCAGCAGCTCAACCAGCGCATCTACCCCTACATGATCGGCGGCGAAGGCACCGCCAAGGAGACGCTGGACGCACTGGCAGCCGACTGGAACGCGACCTTCAAGAAATACGGCCGCGGCCAATAAGTATGAAGCTTCACGGAGGGGGCGTTCGTGCCTCCTCCGTTTCTTTTTCTGATTCTTGAACCGGGAGCAGGGTCTTGGCGACCACGATGATCACCACGCTGGACAGGTCCTCGCGGGCCGCTGCTCGCGGTCTAAGCGACATTTCGATCCGCAATCTCTTCATCATCCCGACGATCCTGTTTCTGATCGTCTTCAACATCTTCCCGCTGATCTATTCGCTGGGCTATTCGTTCACCGATTTCCGCGCCTCGACCAGCGCGGCGGCGAATTTCGTCGGGCTGCAAAACTATCGCGACCTGCTCAGCGATCCCTATGTCTGGTCCAACTTCGCCATCACCGCAAAATACGTCATCATCTCGGTCGCCGGCCAGCTGCTCGTCGGCTTCGGCGTGGCCATGCTGCTCAACCGCGACATTCCGCTCAAGGGCCTGCTGACGACGCTCCTGTTGTTGCCGATGATGCTGTCTATGGCCGTCGTCGGCCTGTTCTGGAAACTGCTCTACGATCCGTCCTTCGGCATCATCAATTATGCGCTGGGCCTCGGCACCTTCGAATGGCTGTCGGATCCGAAAATGGCGCTCTATGCGGTCGCGCTGACCGATATCTGGATGTGGTCGCCCTTCGTCATGCTGTTGTCGCTGGCCGGCCTGTCGGCCGTGCCCAAGCATCTCTACGAGGCCGCCGCGATCGACAGGGCCGGGCCGTTCTACACCTTCTTCCGCATCACGCTGCCGCTGGTCGCGCCGATCCTGATGATCGCGGTCATCTTCCGCACCATGGAAGCGTTCAAGACCTTCGACCTCGCCTATATCCTGACCAGCCAGCCGACGGCGGAGCTGATCTCGATCCGGCTCTACAAGATGGCGTTCCAGGAATGGCAGACCGGGCGCTCCTGCGCGCTCGCCTACATCGTGTTGATCATGGTGCTGGCGATCACCAACATCTATGTCAAATACCTCAACAAGGTGAAGGAGCGCTGAGATGGCCGCAGTCCGCACTTCTTCCGAAATCACCTTCAACCGGGTCGCCATCGTCGCCGTCCTGCTGGTGACGATCATCTTCCTGGCGCCGATCTACTGGATAGCCTCGACGGCGTTCAAGCCGCGCAACCTCGCCACCACCATTCCGCCGACGGTGGTTTTCCAGCCGGAGATATCGCCCTTCGTCAAGTTGTTCACCAAGCGTTCGCAGCTGCGCAGCCCGCCATCACCGGAGGAGTACGCGGCTGCGCCGTGGTGGGAGCGCGTCGTCTTCAATGGCGGCGAAAAGATCGTGCGCGACGGCAAGGGCCAGGTGCAGTGGTCGGGCTATCCGAGCCGTTTCATGAACTCGCTGATCGTTGCCATAACCTCGACCGTCCTGGCCGTCGGCATGGGCACCTTCACCGCCTATGGGTTCTCGCGCTTCAAGGTGAAAGGCGAGGCGGACCTGCTGTTCTTCATCCTGTCGACGCGCATGCTGCCGCCGGTGGTCGTCGCCATTCCGATGTTCCTGATGTACCGGGCGGTCGGCCTCAACGATTCCCATGTCGGCCTGATCATCCTTTACACCGCCTTCAACCTGTCCTTCTCGGTGTGGCTGATGAAAGGCTTCATGGACGAGATCCCCAAGGAGTATGAGGAGGCGGCCCTCGTCGACGGCTATACGCGCATGGAGGCCTTCTTCAAGATCGTGCTGCCCGAGGCCGCCACCGGCATCGCCGCCACCGCCGTGTTCTGCTTTATCACGGCGTGGAACGAATATGCCTTCGCACTGATCATGACCAGCCGCCGTGCCCAGACGGCGCCGCCTTTCATTCCCAGCCAGGTCGGCGCCGGCCTGCCGGACTGGACGGTGATTGCCGCCGGAACCTTCCTGTTCCTGCTGCCGGTTGCGATCTTCACCTTCCTGCTCCGCAACCACCTCTTGCGCGGCATGTCCTTCGGAGCGATCCGCAAATGAGTTTTCGCGACATCAATCAGAAATATCTTGAACCGGGCAGCCAGGTGCTGATGGTGCTCGGCATCATCGCGCTCTGCCAGCCATGGCACATGCTGCTGCACAGCTACGGCGTGACCATCATCCTGATCGGCCTGATCGGCTTCAACATCACCTCCAAGATCGCGCCGGAGGAGAAGGCCGGCACCGGGCAAGGGGCAAACCCGGGGGCACAGCATTGACCCAGATCGAGCTTCGCGGCGTCCAGAAATATTTCGGCGCCGTCCAGGTCATCAAGGACCTCAACCTGAAGATCGACGATAACGAGTTCATCGTGCTGCTCGGCCAGTCGGGCTGCGGCAAGACGACGACGCTCAGGGCCGTTGCCGGACTGGAGACGATCGACGGCGGCGACATCCTCATCGACGGCAAGCCGGTCCAGCACCTCAAGGCCGCCGACCGCGACATCGCCATGGTCTTCCAATCGTTCTCGCTCTATCCGCATATGAGCGTCTACGAGAACATCGCCTTTCCACTGAGGGCGACGCGCAAGAGCAAGGCCGAGATCGACAGCGAGGTGCGCTCGGTCGCCAAGACGCTGCAGATCAGCGATCTCCTCGCCAAGAAACCATCCGCCCTGTCGGGCGGCGACATGCAGCGCGTCGCGATCGGCCGAGCCTTGGTGCGGCGGCCGAAGGCGATGCTGATGGACGAGCCGATCGGCGCGCTCGATGCCAAGCTGCGCGAGGAGATGAGGGCCGAGATCAAGCGGCTGCACATCAAGCAGGGCTCGACCAGCATCTACGTCACTCACGACCAGATCGAGGCGATGAGCCTCGCCGACCGCATCGTCATCATGCATGAGGGCGTACTGCAGCAGGTCGGCTCGCCGGACGAGGTCTATTCGCATCCGGCGAATCTTTTCGTCGCGCAGTTTGTCGGCAGCCCGGTGATGAACGTCGCCGACGCTTCGGTGACCGAGAAAGCCTCGTCGGCCTCGGTCACGGTCGGCGATGCGGCCGCCGGCTTCGAATTCCCGCGCACCTTGCTGTCGAAGCTCAACGGCCATGTCGGCGGCCAGCTCGCGCTCGGCATCCGGCCGGAAGGCGTTCTCGTTCGCCGCGAAGCCGCCGAGGGGTTCTTGCCGGTGGAGACGCAGATCGTTGAGCCGCTCGGCTCCTTCGATATCGTCGACCTCAAGGTCGGCTCCAAGATGCTGCGTGCACGCACCAAGAGCGGCTTCATCGGCGGCCCCGGCGAAAGGGTCTTCGTCAGAATCGATCCCAGCCAGGCGCATTTCTTCGACACGGCGAGCGGCAAATCGCTGGGAGTGAGACTCTGATGGCCCACATCCAGCTCAAGAACATTTCGAAGAAATTCGGCAACCACACCGCTTTGACCGGGCTCGACCTCGACATCGCCGACGGCGAGTTCTTCGTCCTGCTCGGCGAGACCGGCGCCGGCAAGACGACGACGCTGCGCATGATTGCCGGCCTGGAAAAACCGAGCGAAGGCCAGGTCTTTATCGACGGCGTCGATGTCGCCGATTGGGGCGCGGCCGAGCGCGACGTGGCGCTGGTGCTGCAGCAATATTCGCTCTATCCGCGTTATACGGTGCGCGAAAACCTCGAATTTCCGCTGAAGCCGAAGATCCGCCGGTTGCCCGATGCCGAGATCAAGGATCGTGTCGACCGCGCTGCCAGGACACTGCGGATCGAGCATCTGCTCGACCGCAAGACCGACCGGCTTTCAGGCGGCGAGATGCAGCGCGTCTCGATCGGCCGCGCCATCGTGCGCAAGCCGCGGGTATTCCTGATGGACGAGCCGTTGTCGGCGCTCGACGCCAAATTGCGCGAGGCGCTGCGCACCGAATTGAAGAACCTGCAGATGCAGCTCGGCGCCACCTTCCTGTTCGTGACGCACGATCAGGTCGAGGCGATGTCGATGGGTGACAAGGTCGGCGTGCTCAACCATGGCCGCATCGTCCAGACCGGCACGCCGTACGAGATTTACAACAATCCGCGCGACACCTACGTGGCGAGCTTCGTCGGCTCGCCGCCGATGAATCTCATCGACGGCAAGCTTGTTAACGGGCGTGCGGTGATGGCACCGCTGAATTTCGAATTGCCGTTTGCGGGGGGTGCCAAGACTTCGGGGGGTGCCAAGACGGGCGCGGCGACCGACGGTCGCCCGCTCGTCTTCGGTATTCGTCCCGAGGACGTCTATCTCGAGACCGGCGCGCCGGTCGAGGCGCGGGTCCATGACGTCGAGAACCATGGCGTCGAGAAGATCCTGACGCTGCGGGTCGGCGACGCCATGCTGCGCGCCACTGTGCCGGCCAGGACCGACGTGCAGATAGAGCAGCCGGTGCGCTTTGCCTGGAACCCGGACAAGGTGGTGCTGTTCGATAAGGGCAGCGGAATAAGCCTGCGTCACGCCGGCTAAGTACAAGCCTCTTTACTGCAGCTAGAGCGGGATGCGTTCAAATTGACCGTGCATCCCGCTCTATCTATCTGTTTTAGTCGCATTTGTGCGACGCCGTGTGATTCCACTTGGCTGCGAAATGCTCGAGTCTTCCCGTCATCCCCCGTACGGGGGATGCGGATGCTTCGATTTGTCGAATAGGCTGGTCCTTTGGTCCCAAACGGGCTTTGAGCCCAATTTGGAGGCCCAAAATGGAGGGTTGGCTATGGGAAATCTGTTCCGCAGTTTTGCTGCGATCCTGCTTGTCGCCGGTATGGGATTGTCGGCCGCACATCTGGGCGAGGCGCAGGCAGCCAAGAAAGTTGTCGCCGGCGCGAAGGTCGACGCCAAGAAGATCAAGGATCTCAACGGCACGGTCAATCTGTCCACCAGTGACTGCAAGCTGTTGTTGAGCGGCACCGTTGTCGAAGTCTCGGATGGCAGGTGCGGGGCTTCCGGCAAATATTGCAAGAGCAGCGCCGGCTCGGCCTGCATCACCGAGCAATAACCCGGCCAACGTTTAGCCGGCCTGGCGGATCTCCGCCTGTTCCTCGGCCCGGAAATGGCTGGGCGGCGATCCGATTACCCGCTTGAAGGCGCGGCTGAAGGAGGCGTCGGATTCGTAGCCGAGGCGCGCCGCGACGACGGAAATCTTGAGCCGGTCGCGGACCAGCCATTGCCGCGCCTGGTGCATCCGTACCTGCGTGACGTACTTTGCCGGTGTTTCGCCGACAATGGTTGCGAAGCGCTCGGCGAAACCTGATCGCGAGGCGCCCATCATCTTCGCCAGAGCCACCACCGTCCAGTCGCGGCTCGGTTCCAGATGGATCGCGGCCAGCACCCGGCCGATCTCGCGGTCCCTCACCGCCGCGATCCATCCGGAAGAGTCGCCGCAGCCGCGCTCGACCCATGAGCGGATGACGGTCGCGGCGAGCACATCGGCCAGCCGCGCCAGGATGCCGCCGGAGCCGACGCGCTCCATCGTCACCTCGCGGGCCATCGCCTCCAGCAAATGCGGGATACCTGGCTCATAGGCTTCCAACTCATGCGCGCGCATCACGTCCGGCATCATGCCGAGCAAGGGGTGCAAGCCATCGAGATTGAAATACATGCTGCCGAAAAACAGCAAGGTGCCCGGACGGCAGCCGGGCACGCCGTCGTTCGACATGCAATAGACACCCTTGCAGATCTCCTCGACCTCATAGCCGTGGATCGGCGCCGCCTCGATACCCGGCTCGCTCGCCAGCGTGTGGGCTGAACCGCGCGGCAACAACACCGCGTCGCCCGCCTTGAGCTCGACCCATTCGCCGGGCGGCTGCAGCAACCAGCAGCCTTTGCGACCGATGAAATGAAACCGTGCCGCCGCCTGAGCCGGAAAATGGATGCCCCAGGGTTCCCTCATCTCGCAACGGCCGTAATCGACGCCTTCGAGGCGCAATCCGCGCAATATGTCTGTCAGCGGATCACCGGTGACAGGGATTTTGGACGAACGGTCAAGCATAATGGTGTTTCTAGCATGGAAACTCCGGACAGTCACTCCCTATGTTGCACTGCAGCCAGATGCTGCGCTGCAACCAGATCGGAGATCCCTCATGACCGAACCCGCGACAGGCGTCATGGACGCCGTTCTCGACCTGACGGAAACCGGCGAACGATCCGAGCCCGCATGGGGGGCGGTGGTCTCCTTGGCGCTCGGAGTCTTCGGCCTGGTGACCGCGGAATTTCTGCCTGCCAGCCTGCTGACGCCGCTTGCGCAGGATCTCGGCATCACCGAAGGCGCCGCAGGGCAGGCGGTAACGGCCACCGCCGTCATTGGCGCGATTGCGGCGCCGACAATGGCCATTGTCACCAAGCGGCTGGACCGCAGGCTGGTCATGTGGGCGCTGACGGTGCTGCTTGTGCTGTCAAATCTGGTAGCCGCGTTTGCGTCGTCGCTTCCCGTTCTTCTGATCGCCCGTATCATGCTTGGCATTAGTCTCGGTGGCTTCTGGTCGATGTCGGCAGCCATGGCGATGCGGCTCGTTCCGATGCGGCTGATGCCGCGCGCCATGTCGATCATCCTCACCGGCGTTTCGGTGGCGACGGTCTGTGCGGCTCCGGTCGGCGCCTATGTCGGCGACATCTGGGGATGGCGGACGGCCTTCATGATCGCCGCCGTGGTCGGCGCGCTAGCGCTGCTCGTGCAGGTGGCTACCATTCCGAAGCTGCCGCCGGCAGGTACGGCAGGTTTTCGCACGCTGCTGGAGGTGATGAAGCGGCCGATGATCAGGGTGGCACTGCTGGTGGTGCTGCTGGTCGCCTCGGGACACTTTGCCGGCTTCACCTATGTCCGCCCGTTTCTCGAGAAGGTGCCCGCGCTGGACATCGAGACGATCTCGCTTGTGCTGCTCGCCTACGGCATTGGTGGCTTCTTCGGCAATTTTGCCGGCGGCTTCATGGCGGAACGCAGCCTCAAGGCAGCCGTCAGCCTGGCGCCTCTGCTGATCGCGTTTTCGGCGCTCCTGCTGCTGGTGGTCGGAGGCTCACCCGTCGTGGCTGCAATAGCGGTGGCCAGCTGGGGCTTTGCCTTCGGCGCCGTCCCAGTCGGGCTGCAGACCTGGCTGGTGCGAGCCGCCCCCGATCAGGCGGAAAGCGCCGGCGGGCTGATGGTCATGACGTTCCAGGTCGCCATCGCGTTGGGCGCCGTCTTCGGCGGCCTGCTGGTCGACAATACCGGCGTTGCCAGCGCCTTCGCGTATTGCGCGGCGGCGACGTTGCTTGCGGCATTGGCGGCGTTCTTCCTTGGCCCCAAGCCGATCGACGACCCCAATTCCTAAACGGAACGGCCGTCGAAGTCGAAGACCGGCACGGCGGCGACGTCCAACGCCTCGATGCAATGAATGTTGATATAGGCACTTCGCCCGCTCCCTTCGCCGACATCCTCGGCGAAGGGGTGAATGCCGCAGCTGCGGCAGAAGCGGTGGGCGATGACATGGTTGCCGAAGCTGTAGCGGCCGAGATCATCGCCCCAGGCAAGCACCCGCATGCTCTCATGCGGCACTGCCCATAGCAGTGCACCCTTGCGCGTGCAGATCGAGCAATTACACCGTACGGCTCCGGTCAGCTCGCCTTCGACCTCGAACGCGACCTTGCCGCAGTGGCAGCTGCCTTCGTAGAGCATCGGGCCTTCCTCGTGCGGTTCGACAGGTGCAAACCTGACCGTGCCGGGCTATGTCTCCTGCGGCCAGTTTGTGGCTGCTACATTAAGACGTTGCAAGCGTGCGGAGTCCGACACCGAAAATGCAATCAGCCCGTGATCGCCTGGAAGCAATTGTTTCGCGTCTTGCTGCTCGCGTGGGCGATGAGAGCGTTTTCGCAAAGCTCTATCCTGAAGCAGCACGGGCGGCGGCCGACGCCGCCGATGCGCGGCGAAAAGCCGGCGTCACGCTCGGGCCGCTCGATGGGGCGATCACCTCGATCAAGGATCTGTTCGATGTCGCCGGCGAGCCGACGACGGCGGGCTCGCTGCTGCTCGCCACGGCAGCGCCGGCGTTGCGGGATGCCATTGTCGTGGAACGGTTGCGCCAGGCCGGTGCAGTCATCCTCGGCAAGACCAACATGACCGAGTTCGCCTTCACCGCGATCGGCGTCAATCCGCATTACGGCACGCCCGGCAATGCAAGTGATGCCCGCCGTATTCCGGGCGGCTCGTCCTCAGGCGCCGCGGTTTCGGTCGGCGAAGGCACCAGCGAAATCTCCATCGGTTCCGATACCGGCGGATCGGTGCGCATTCCGGCATCGTTGAATGGCGTCGTCGGTTTCAAGCCGACGGCGCGGCGCGTGCCGCTCGCGGGTGCGTTTCCGCTGTCGGCCACGCTGGACTCGATCGGTCCGCTGGCCCGCACCGTCGCCGAATGTGCGGCGGCCGACGCAGTGATGGCGGGCGAAAACCTGGCGGCACTGTTGCCGCTTCCGCTGGACGGCCTGCGCATCGGTATTCCGCGCGGCGTGCTGTTCGATGATACGGAGGAAGAGGTCGCGACGACGTTCGACCGGTGTCTTCGCAAGATGGAGCTTAGCGGCGCACGGCTTGTGGAGTTGTCGATCGACGACCTGCTTGTCGATCTGCGCGCGGCAACCAAACGCGCCTCGATCGCGGCAATGGAAGGGGCGGAGATCCATGCCGACTGGCTGGCGACGGGAGCGACGATGCCGGTCGACCCGCGGGTAAGCGGGCCATTGTCGCGCGCCGCCGCCATTCCGGCCACGGTCTATATCAGAGCAATGCGCCGTCGCGCAGCACTTGCCGCCGCGATGGATGACCGGCTGGCGTCGGTCGACGTGCTGGCCCTGCCGACCACGCCGATGACCGCGCCGACGATCGTCTCGATGACCGGCGACGAGGCCCTGTGCGACAGGACGGAAGGCCTTCTGCTGCGCAACACGCAGGTCGCCAACCAGTTCGATCTTTCAGCCATCTCGCTGCCGATGCCCGGGATGATGCGTCCGGCCGGGCTGATGCTGGTGGCGCGCAATGGCCATGACCACCACCTGCTGCGGATCGCCGCTGCGGTCGAGGCACTGCTTGCAAATTGATCCGATAGCGCGTGTCAGCGCGACGAGCAGTGGCCGCGCTCGTTGTCCTTGGCGGTGCGCTCGATGCTGGTGGCAACCAGCCAAGGCAGGGTGTATCGCTTGCCGTTGAAGGTCCGGGTGCGGTTCTCGATCGAGCCGACAACAACGACCTTGCCGGCATAGAGCTTGTCCGAAAGATCGAGGCCCTTGTCTTGCTGCGGCAGGCGATCGATGTCGATCGAAACGCCTTTGACGAACTTGCCGGTGTCGAGGTCGAGCGCGCTGTTCGATGGACAGGGTGCCATCACGCAGCGCAAGCCGTTGTCGCAGAACACGTAGCTGCCCTGTCCGTTGGCCAAGGCATGCGCCGCCGCCATGCAGACACTGGCGGTCAGCAGGAATTTTGTGGTGTTTCCCATACCGGCAACGTCGCTGGCGAATTCGGGAAAATTGAGGCGTAGCCTTTGCTTAGAAATCGGCAGGGAACCGCCGCCGGTAGTGCTCGACCACTTCGGGATTGCGCAGATTGACCGGCAATCTGTTGGCCAGCACCAGCAAGGCTTCGCCAGCCGCGCCGACGCCCATGCGCATCATCGACTGTTCGGTGATCCCGGCCATGTGCGGGGTGACGATGACGTTGTCGAAGCCGAAGTAGGGATGGTTGGGCGGCAGCGGTTGTGTCGCAAAAACGTCGAGCGCGGCGCCGCCGATGCGGCCCTTCTGCAAGGCCTCGATCAGCGCGTCGTCGTCGATCACCGGCCCGCGCGAAACATTGATTAGCAGCGCATCCGGCTTCATCCGGTCAATACGTTCCCGGCTAATCAGCCCCCGCGTTTCGGGCGTCAGCGGGCAGCACAGAACGATGATGTCGCTCTGCTCGATGAGCGCATCGATCGACAAGAAGCCGACGCTGTCCGGCGCCGGCTGCATGCTGCGCGTCGTTGCCACCACATTCAGATCGAAACCATGGGCGGCGATGTGGCCGACCGCCTGGCCGATTGCGCCGAGGCCGACAATGCCGATCGTCTTGCCGGCAAGCTCATTAGCCACGACGGTGTGTTCGCGGCCGGCCAGCCAGCCCTTCGCCCGCAAGTCGCGGTCCAACACACGAAAGCGCCGAAGCAGCGCCAGTGCCGCGAACATCACATATTCGGCGACCGAGCGCGCGTTCACTCCCGGAACGTTCGCCACCAGCACGCCCGCCGCGTTGGCCGCTTCCATCGGTACCATGTCGAGCCCGGCGCCGTGGCGGATCGCGGCCCTGAGCTTGGTCGCGCCTTCGAAAAGCGCCGCAGGCAAAGGAGCGCGAACGATGATGACATCGGCGTCCCTTGCCTCGGCGGCCAGCGTGGCCGCGTCGAGAGCGGAAGCAACGACGAGTTCGCCGGCCCCTGTCAGCATGGAAGAGGCACGGGGGTGCAGTCTGTGTGTCGACAGGATCTTGGGCATTTCAGGCCTTTTCGAGCGCTGGGCTTTGCGGTTCCGCCTCACGCCCCTCGATCAGCCCCTTCCAATAGCTTTCGGCGCCTTGCAGATGAGCGCTCATCAGCGCCTGGGCGAGGTTGCCGTCGCGGCGCAGCAGCGCCTCGTAGATCTGGATGTGCTCGGCATGCGAGCGCACGCTGCGTTCGGGATCGTTGAAATAGATCGGCAGGCGCATCTCGCCCATCATGTAGTAGACGCTGCAGACATTGTGGAACACACTGTTCTTGGTCGCCCGCACGATCTCGAGGTGGAACTCGCGGTCTTCCCTGGCAAGGCCTTCGCCGGCCGCTATGCGATCCTCTGAGGCCTTCAGGATCTCGCGCAGCCGCTCGAAATTCTCCTCGGTGGCGCGGGAACAGGCAAGTTCGGCGGCCTTGATCTCGTGGATCTTCCGCAACTCGACCGTCTCGTAGATCTGGACAGGATCGAGCGGCAGGCCGGCGCGGGCGAACAGCGCCATAGCCTCGACGCTCGCCTGCTTTGTATCGATGTAGATGCCGGACTTCGCCCGTCGTTCGACGATGCGCATGGCCTCGAGAATGGCCAGCGCCTCGCGGATCTGACCGCGGCTGACGCTGAAATGCTCTGCCAGTTCGCGCTCCGACGGCGTGCGGCCCGTCTCCTTGTCCGAATGGGAGAACAGGTAGGCGGCGAGTTCCGCGAGAAGGTTCTTTTCTTTCATGTCAGCCGTGTTGCGCGTGCGCCTCCAGGAACCGCTCCGAAATAGTGAATCCCAGCCCGGGTCTATCAGGGATCGCTACCATACCGTCCTTTGCTTCGACAGTCTCTTCGATCAGATCGTGGATCATCGGGTTGGCCCCGAGTGAATATTCGACGGTGAAGCTCGCCGGCGAAGCGGCGCAAACATGCAGCCCGGCAAAAAAGCAGGGCGCGCCCGCCCAAAGGTGCGGCGCAAAGCGCAGATTGAAGGCGCTGGCGATGGTTCCGATCTTCATCGCCTCGCTGATGCCGCCGCAAAAGGCCGGATCCGGCTGGAAGATATCGGCGGATTTGAGTACGGCGAGATCGCGGAAGGCGTAGCGCGTCGCCTCACTCTCGCCGGTGGCAATCGGGATCGAGCCGCAGGCGCGCACCTCAGCCATGCCGCGCTTGTCGTCGGCGATCACCGGCTCCTCGAACCAGGCGAGATCGAGGTCGCCGGCGAGATGGATGAAGCGCTTGGCTTCGGCCACCGTGTAGGTGCCGTGCGCGTCGACCATCAGGTCGATGTCGGGACCGAGCGCCTGTCTTGCAGCGCGGACGCGGGCGGCGGAGACGTGCGGGGCGCCGTCCATGGCGCCGACGCGCATCTTCAGCGCCTTGAAGCCGCCCTTGGCGACGTAGGATTGCAGCTGATCGCCGATGGCTTCCGCAGTGGCCCAGCCGCCGGAAGCATAGGCCGGCATGCGGTCCAGCTTGCGGCCGCCGAGCAGTCGCCAGACCGGAACGCCGAGTGATTTGCCGAGAATGTCCCACAATGCGATGTCGACGGCGCTGATAGCGGCGATGCTCATGCCGCGTCGCGCCAATTGCGGCATGGCGTGGCCGGCGCGGGCGGCGCTGTCGTGACGCGCGCCATTGTAGAGCATCTCCCAGATGACGCCGATGTCGGCCGGGTCGAGGCCGACCAGCTGCGGCCCGACCTCATGGTTCAGCAAATGGACAAGGGCGCCGTAGCTGCCGGCGCTGCCGGCGGCGTTCTTGCCTTCGCCCCAGCCGACAAGCCCGTCGTCGGTTTCGATGCGCAGGATGGCGGCGTCGAACGTCGCCACCTGACCGAAGTCGCTGCGGTGCTGCTTCGCGGCTTCGATCGGTATGCGAACCCACCAGGCTTGGACCGTCTTGATGCGCATGTTCATCCTCGGCCCGGCCGCGGTGAGGCGGAAGGGCTCTTTCCAAACGGCTTGGCTACTTGATCAGCGGCAGCAGCGTTTCCGCATTGATGCGCATCTGGTCAGTGTAGAATTTTTCCGTGAGCACGCTGGAGCCGTGGTCCTGAATGAATTTCAGCTGCTCTGGCGAGATGTCGACCGGATTGCGTTCGACCATGTCGGGATAGGGGGCTGCCGGCGTGCGGTCGACTGGGGCGACGAATTCATTGGTCAGCGCGCCGTCATAGCCGATCTCCTTCAGCGTGCCGACAATCTTCGGCCAGTCGATCTGCCCGAGGCCGGCAGCGAAGCGGTTGTTGTCGGCGACATGGAAGTCGTACAGGCGCTTGCCGACCTGCCGGATGGCGTCATAGACGTTAAATTCTTCCATGTGGATGTGGTAGGCGTCGAGGCAGACGCCGCATTCGGGGCTGACCGCATCGGCAAGGGCCAGTGCCTGGGCGCCGCGGTTGAACAGGTAGGTTTCGAAGCGGTTGAGCGGCTCGACCGCGATCTTGACGCCGACCTTCTTGGCGTGGGTGAAGCATTCCCGGGTGGCGTCGACCACCCATTTCCATTCCTCTTCCTCGGTGCCGTCCGGCACGACCTTGCCGACGGTGGCGGGAACCAGCGTGATGATCTCGCCGTCGAGCTCGCTGACCATGGTCAGCACGTCCTTGACATATTGCACCGAGCGCTCGCGCTGGCTCTGGTCCTTGGCGGCGAGATTGCGCTCGCCCAGCATCAGCGTCACCGCTCCCCAGCAACGGATGCCGTACTCGTTCAGCAGCGCGCGTGTTTCCTTGGTCTTGTACTGTTCGGGTTCGCCGGAAATCTCGATCGACTCATAGCCGAATTTCTTGATGCGCTTGAGCGTCGTTTCCAGCGGCTCCGCCCGCATCCAATTGTGCGTCGAAAGATGCATGGTCTATCCTTCCCAGAATCGCCTGTACCAGTTCGCCTGCGACGCACTCTGCCGAAGTGCGCTGCATGATTCCTCCCCAAAGGCCTCCCAGCATTTTTTTGGCAAACTGGTTCGACCAATTGGGCTTAATGGGAGGTCTACAGTAATTTCATCTGGACGGCAAGAAGTGCTACCATCAAGCGCCGTCTCTTGCTTACAGCATTGATTACGTTGAATTATGTTGGGCAGCTCGGCATGGTTGCAGGACTGCGGCCGCGCGTCAAATGGCTTGACCAGATTTCGGCATTTGGTAATACCAGAATAGCGGCGCCGAGCGCGCTGTGCAAAGAGACCAAAGAGGCTGGCCCTGTTTTCAATCGGCGCTATGCTTGGTCGCGAAACATAGGGAGATGCCGATGCCGACGACGATGAAGGGGCCTGGTCTGTTCCTGGCGCAGTTTGCGGGCGACGCCGCTCCGTTCAACTCGCTGGCCTCGATCACCAAATGGGCGGCCGGTCTGGGCTACAAGGGCGTGCAGATCCCGACATGGGACGCCCGGCTGTTCGATCTCGAGAAGGCAGCGTCGTCGAAGGCCTATTGCGACGAGGTGAAGGGCATCTGCGCCGATGCCGGCGTCGAGATCACTGAACTGTCGACGCATCTGCAGGGTCAGCTGGTGGCGGTGCATCCGGCCTACGACGCACAATTCGACGGCTTCGCTCCACCTGCGGTGCACAACAATCCAAAAGCCAGGCAGCAATGGGCGGTCGAGCAGATGAAGTTCGGCGCCAAGGCGTCGAAGAATCTCGGGCTCAAGGCGTCGGTGTCGTTTTGCGGGGCGTTGGCCTTCCCTTACCTCTACCCGTGGCCGCAGCGGCCGGCGGGATTGATCGAGGAAGCATTTGCCGAACTCGGCAAGCGCTGGAAGCCGATCCTCGACGTCTATGACGAGAACGGCGTCGATGTCGGCTACGAAATCCATCCGGGCGAGGACGTGTTCGACGGCGCGACATTCGAGATGTTCCTCGATGCGGTCGGCGGCCACAAGCGCTGCAACATCAACTACGACCCGTCGCACTTCCTGCTGCAGCAGCTCGATTATCTCGAATTCATCGACATCTACCACGAGCGGATCAAGGCGTTCCACGTCAAGGATGCCGAGTTCAATCCGACCGGGCGGCAAGGCGTCTATTCGGGCTACCAGAGCTGGACCAACCGTGCCGGGCGGTTCCGCTCGCTCGGCGACGGACAGGTGGATTTCGGCGGCATCTTCTCCAAGCTTACCCAATACAACTATGATTCATGGGCGGTGCTGGAATGGGAATGCTGCCTGAAGCACCCGGAGGATGGTGCTGCCGAGGGCGCTCCCTTCATCCAGCATCATATCATCAGGGTTACGGAAAAGGCATTCGACGATTTCGCCGGCGGCACGACCGACAAAAAGGTGCTGCGCGGGATGATGGGGATCTAACACAGCTTTCCCTCCCCCTTGAGGGGAGGGTCGATCCGCGCAGCGGATCGGGGTGGGGTCGCTGGGTTGAGCTCGGCATTGACCGACCCTCCCGGCCCTTCGGGCCACCCTCCCTCAAGGGGAGGGGTATCTCAGACAACGAGGGAGAAAATCATGGTCGGCGCATCGAAGGCGGAAACCGGGGGCGGTCCGATCCGCTACGGCATGGTTGGCGGCGGACAAGGCGCCTTTATCGGCGCGGTGCACCGCATCGCGGCGCGCATGGACAACGAGTTCGTGCTGGTCGCCGGCGCGCTGTCATCGAATCCGGAGCGCGCCAAGGCCTCGGCGGCCGAGCTTGGGCTCGATCCGGCACGCAGCTACGGCTCCTATGCCGAGATGGCCAAGGCGGAGGCCAAGCGGCCGGACGGCATCGAGGTGGTCGCCATCGTCACGCCGAACAATGTGCACGTGCCGGCTGCCAAGGCTTTTCTCGAGGCCGGCATCCACGTCATCTGCGACAAGCCGCTGGCGACGACGCTGGCCGAGGCAAAGAAGCTGGCGGCGCTGGTCGAAAAGACCGGCAAAGTGTTCGTGCTGACGCATAACTACACCGCCTATCCGATGGTGCGGCAGGCACGCGAGATGGTGGCCAAGGGGCAGCTCGGCGATATCCGCATCGTGCAGTTGGAATATCCGCAGGACTGGCTGACCGAGGACCTGGCCGCCACCGGCCAGAAGCAGGCTGCGTGGCGCTCAGACCCCAAGCAGGCGGGTGCGGGCGGTGCGCTGGGTGATATCGGCACCCATGCCTATAACCTTGCCCGTTTCGTCTCCGGGCTGGAGCTCGATTCGTTGTCGGCCGATCTCGATGCCTTCGTGCCGGGGAGGCTGCTCGACGACAACATCAATGTGCTGCTGCGCTTCAAGCCGGTCGGCGGGTCGCACCCGGCCAAGGGCATGGTCTGGGCCAGCCAGGTGGCGCCCGGCCACGAGAACGGGCTGAAATTGCGTATCTACGGCTCGAAGGGCGGGCTCGAATGGGTGCAGGCCGACCCGAACTATCTCTGGTACACGCCGTTCGGCGAGCCGAAGCAGTTGATTACCCGAAATGGCGCCGGCGCGCTCCCCGTCGCGGGGCGCGTCAGCCGCGTCCCGCCAGGGCATCCGGAAGGCTATCTCGAAGGTTTCGCCAACATCTACCAGGAAGCCGCGCGGGCTATTCGTGCGGCGCGCCGGACGGGCGGCAAGCCGGCTAAGGATGTCGTCTTCCCAACCGTGCAAGACGGCGTCGAAGGCATGGCCTTCATCGAAGCCTGCGTGAAGTCGTCTAAGAAGAATGGGGCGTGGACGAAGCTTTGAAGGGGTGGTGATATTCAGGTGAGGCCGGCCTGCAAATGGCAGTTTTCCTGCGCTTCCGGTGCTCACGTACCAAAAGTACGCTCCGCTCCGGTTCTCGGAACCTACCATTTTCGGCTCGGCCTGACCTGAATCTACCACTCCTCGGGCGCGATCGAGCGAATGAAGGGAGGGGCGTCGATGAAGATCGGCATGTGCATGCTGTTGTGGACGACGGCCGTGTCGAAAAAACACGAGCCGCTGTTGAGAGACATCAAGACGACCGGCTTCGACGGCGTCGAAATACCGGTCTTCTCCGGCGCGCCGGACGGCTACAAGAAGCTCGGTGATCTGCTCGACCGAATCGGGCTGCAACGCACCGCCGTCTCGGCCATGGGCGATCCGGCGATGAACCTGATCTCGCCGGATGCCTCGACGCGCAAGGCCGGTATCGACTACATGAAATGGGCGATCGACTGCGCGCAGGCGCTTGGCGCAGACACGTTGAGCGGCCCGTTGCATTCGACGCTCGGGGCCTTCTCGGGCAGCGGGCCGACGGCGGCCGAGAAAAAACGTTCGATCGCTTCGCAACGCGCTATTGGCGACCATGCCGGCAACAAGAGCGTCACCATCGGGCTGGAGGCGCTCAACCGCTTCGAATGCTATCTGCTCAACACGATGGACGATTTGTCGGAGCATATCGACGCGATCGACCGGCCGCACATCAATGCGATGTACGACACCTTCCATGCCAACATCGAAGAGGCCGACCCGATCGGCGCCTATACACGCAACCGCAAGAACGTCGTCCATATCCACATTTCGGAGAACGACCGCGGCGTGCCGGGCCGCGGTCACATCCCCTGGAAGGAGACTTTCTCCGCCATCCGCGAGAGCGACTATGACGATTGGCTGACGATCGAGGCGTTCGGCCGCTCGCTGAAGGATTTGGCCGCGGCCACCAAGGTGTGGCGCGACTTTTCCGAAGGCCCGGAAGCTGTTTACCGCGACGGCTACAGGCACATCAGGAGCGGCTGGAAGAAGGCGGCCTAACTGCCGCCGGCGCAACGCGGCCGTCACCCCTGGCCGGCCTGGATCCTGTTGTAGTCGTGGATCGTCCTGCTCAAGCGGCGGCGCAGGAAATTGGAAATGTTGTCGAAGATGAAAACGACGAGCAGGACCAAGAGCACCATGTAGAAGACATTGGCCCAGTTGGAGTTGGTGCGCATCGCTTCCCAAAGCTTCAGGCCGATACCGCCGGCACCGACAGCGCCGATGATCGTTGCGCCCCTGGTGTTGGATTCCCACTGGTAGAGCGTCTGGCTGATGAAGACCGGAATCACTTCCGGCAGCACGCCATAGCGCTGCACCAGCAAGCCGTTGGCGCCGGTCGACTGGATGCCCTCGCGCGGCTTGTCGTCGATGTTCTCGAGGCCTTCCGAATAGACTTTGCCGAGCGTGCCGATCTCGGTGAAGAAGATCGCGGCGCTGCCGGCAAGCGGGCCCGGGCCGAAGGCGCGGGTGAAGAACAGCGCCCAGATCAGCATGTCGACCGAACGCATGAAATCGAAGAAGCGCTTGAGCACCTGACTGATCACGCCGCTCGGGGTGATGTTGCGGGCGGCAAAGAAGGCGAGCGGGAAGGCGACGATGCCGCCGAGCAAGGTGCCGAGAAATGCCATTACGATGGTCTGGAACAGCTTCGTCCAGACATCGCCATGCTGCCACTGGGCGTTGTACCAGATATTGTCGGCGGCCAGCGTGATGTTAGATGTGCCCGGCTTGAGCTGGGGTCCGGACATCAGCAACGAGACCACCTCGCCGGGCGACTTGCCGAAGAAGGGCGAGCGTGTGTCGAAGACGAAATTCGCCCAGCCGAGGAAGCGCTTGCGGACCTTGACGCGATCGACGGTTATGCGGACCTCGCCGGCAAAGCCCATCCTGGCGACGATTTCGTCGTCGTGTGCGGTGATCCAGTCCGGCACCAGGCCGGATATCACCGGCTTGCCGCTGGCCAAGGACACCGGCACCGTCTGGCCATTGGCGACCAGCATCGCCTCGGTCTTGTCGAAGGTAACCGATTTGGCCCGGCCGTCGATCAGAATGGTGTAGGAGCCGTTCGCATTGGTGATAACCCAGTCGGGATGAGGATCTTCGCCCAGCGCGGAAAAACGCGGGTATTTGGGCGTGATCTGAGGCTGATCGAGACGGAATTCCGGCTGCAGATCGTAGCTGATCCATTGCGTCAGAAAGAGCGGCAGGCGCTCCCAGTGGGATTCCCTCAGAACTTGCGGCAGGCTGAAGAACCACAAGGTGTAGACGAGGTAGAGCAGGATGCCGGCGAACAGGACCAGCGGGCCGAAGCGTTTGTACAGGGGCCGCCGGAACACATGGGGGAAGCGCTCCTCGATCGACTGCATCTCATCGGCGGTCATTGCGGCCATGCTCAGGCGCCCATCATGAAAGCCTGCTCGCCGACGAGCTTGCGGCGAAGCCAGGCAGAGAACTGATCGACGAGGAAGATGGTGGTGAACAACAGCAGCACCAGAGCCAGCGTCTTGGCGCCGAAGCCGCGCGAGATGGAGAGCTTCAGCTCCTCGCCGATGCCACCACCCCCGACCGCGCCGATGATGGTCGAGATGCGGACATTGATCTCGATCCTGAGCAGCGTGTAGGACGTGAAATTGGGCAGCACCTGCGGCAGGGCAGCGAAGCGCATGCGCTCGAACCAGTTGGCGCCGACGGCGCGCAGGCCTTCTTCGGCGCGCATGTCGATGTTTTCGTTGATCTCGTAGAAGAGCTTGCCGAGGGCGCCGATCGAATGCAGGCCGATGGCGATGATGGCTGCGACCGGGCCGGTCGAGAGGATGGCTGCGAACAGGCCGGCAATGACGATCTCCGGGAAGGCGCGAAGCAGTTCCATGAAGCGCTTGACGACGAGCCTGAGCACCGGACTGGGCGTCAAGTTGCGCGCCGCGATGAAGGAGAAGGGCACCGCAAAGACGAAGCCGATGAAAGTGGAAACCAGCGCCACGTTGAGCGTAGTGAGCATCAGCTCGAAATATTCGGGTAGATAAAAGCCGCGCCAGAGATAGACGCGGCCAAGCGGGAAGTTGAACTCCTGGCTGCCTTTGTCGTGCGGCGATGCGATGTCGAACAGCGCGCGCCAGACGTCATTCCAGTCCTTGGGAACAAGCCAGCTAAGGAAATCCAGTATGTGCGGCAGCCGATCGAAGAAATGTCCGGCATTGGCCTCGTCGGCGAACCACATGGCTGTGCACATGGCAACAAGCAGCAAGCCGATGCCGAGCGCGGTGTAGAACCGGCGCAAGGACGTCTGGCGTCGCCAGGTGTCGGCCGTCCGCCGGGTCGCGTCTGAACGGATCGTGGCTGAGATGGTCATGATCGGCATGCAAAAAGGGCGGCGCTGGTAAGGCCGCCCTTTTCAATTGCATTCACCCGCCGATCGCGGCTTTGCGGGCTTCGACGATGACGCTGTAGAAGTCCGGCTTCACTGGAACGTAGCCAGTGAAATCGCCGCCTTCGATGGCTTCGAAGCAAGGCTTGTCCTTGGCCGGCAAGCTGGTGAAGAAGTTGGCGAGCTTGGCGCTCATATCGCCGCCGAGCGCGGTGCGCACGACCAGCGGGCCATTCGGGATCAGGCCGGAGCGCCAGACTTCGACGAAGTCGTTGGGGTCGACGGCGCCCTTGGCGACTTCCTTGTGGAAGGTGCCGGACGTGTAACCGTTCTTGAAGTCGCCGATGCCCGAGGAGTCGTCAACCGCCACGTCGACCTTGCCGTCGCGGACGGCGAGAAGGTTGTTCTCGTGGCCGCCATTGAACTGGGTCGAGGCGAAGAAGGTTTCGTTCGAAGCGCCGGTGTCCTTCGGGATCTGGGTCAGCGGGATCAGATAGCCCGACGTCGAATCCGGGTCGGCATAACCGAGCTTCTTGCCCTTGGCCGATTTGATGTCGGTGATGCCGGACGACTTCAGCGCCAGGCCTATCGAATAATAACCGGTCGCACCGTCGGTCTGCTGGGTGGTGAGGATCGGGGTCACCGCGTTCGGATCCTTGAGGTAGACGCTGGCATAGCCCGACGCACCAAGCTCGGCGAAATCGAGCGTGCCGCCGAGCAGGCCCTGGATGACGCCGTCGTAGTCGGCGGCCGGGAACAGCGAGACCTTCTCGAAGCCGAATTCGGACGTCAGGTGATCGGCGAGGCACTGAAAATTGCGCAGCCGGTCCGCTTCATTTTCACCGCCAAGGATACCGATGCGGAATTCCTTGATATCCTGGGCGTGAGCGGCACTGGCCGCGATGGCGAGCAATGAAACCGCGCCAAAAACCATCTTCCTGAACATTGGGTCTCTCTCCTTTGATCCGGCCTCGCGCCGGTTGCGATCGAATTTTGACGAGTGCCTTTGACGCGGGCGGCGATCAGGCCGTTCTCAATAACCAGGAAACGCTGGCTCGAGCGGTCCGGCGGATGCAGCGATTTTCTGTTTGATGGCGACACTGGTCGAGGTGATGGCCTCGGAGATTTCGCCGCCATTGCTGTCGGCGCCATAGACCATGCGCACCGCCTCGCGATTGAGGTCTTCGGGCGGGCCGTCGAAGACGACCTTGCCGGCGGCCATGCCGATGATGCGGTTGCAATAGTTGCGCGCCGTATCCAGCGTATGCAGATTGGTGATGACGGTGATACCCTCGCGCAAATTGATATCCTGCAGCGAATCCATCACCACTTTGGCGTTGAGCGGATCGAGCGAGGCAATCGGCTCGTCGGCGAGCAACACCTTCGGCTGCTGCATCATGGCACGCGCGATCGCAACGCGCTGCTGCTGGCCGCCGGAAAGCGTGCCGGCGGGCTGCAGCGCGGTGCGGGCGATGTCCAGGCGCTCGAGGGCTGCAACCGCCTCGGCGCATTCGTTGCGGGAGAACATGCCGAACAGGTTGGACAGGGTCGAGCGGTGGTTGAGCCGGCCGAGCAGCACATTGGTCAGCACATCGAGGCGCGGCACCAGATTGAACTGCTGGAAGATCATGGCACAGTCGCGTTGCCAACGCCGGAGCGGCGAGCCGCGCAACCCGGAAACCTCGACGCCGTCGAACAGGATGGATCCCTGGCTGGGATCGATGAGGCGGTTGATCATGCGCAGAAGGGTCGATTTGCCGGCGCCGGAGCGGCCGATGACGCCGACCATCTGTCCTTGCGGGATCGAGATGTGAACATTGCTGACGGCGGTGTTCTTGCCGAACCGGCGGGTGACGCCGCGGATTTCGAGCGTAGCTGACATGGTGCAGGCTCCAGTCCAATCGCAATTGAAGGTCTGTTAACCCTCGCTAGCGCAGCTACGTGAACCTGCGGTGTCTGATTGATGTCAGTTTTGTTACCGCCCACAGCCTGGAGCGGGGCGGGATCAACTCGGCGCGAGAAGCTCGAACGGTGAATGGTGATAAGAAAGGCTTTCCTGAGCCTCGAAATTTATTCGCTGCCCGCCATTACCATTCACGATCCTTAGCCACCATACTTCTCCAGAAAAGCCTCCGCCGACAGCTCCCGGAAATCGTCGAGCGCGGCGCGCAGCCTTGCATGATCCCAATCCCACCAGGCGAGCGCCTGATAGCGCTCCGCGGTGCGGCGGTCGAAGCGCTCGCGGATCGGCTTGGCCGGTACGCCGCCGACGATGGTGTAGGGAGCGACGTCCTTCGATACCACTGCGCCGGCACCGACCGCCGCACCGTCGCCAACGGTGACGCCGGGCAGGACGGTCGAGCCATGGCCGAGCCAGGTGTCGTGGCCGATGGTGACGCGTTTGGCGCGGCGCTGAGCGAAGAATTCGCTCTCGTGCTCGGCGTCGTCCCAATAGTCGGAGGCGCGATAGGTGAAATGGTGCAGCGTCGGCCGCCAGGTCGGATGATTGGTGGCATTGATGCGGACGCTGGCGGCGATGTTGGCGAATTTGCCGATTGTCGCGCACCAGACGCTGCAGTCCTGCATCATGTAGGAATAGTCGCCGATCATGCTTTCCGAAACCCGGCTTCGGTCGGCGATCTCGGTCCAGCGGCCGAGCGTCGAGTTCTCGATCTCCGCCGTCTCGTGGACCAGCGGGGCCTCCGACAATTTCCTGGTCATGCGGCGATTTTCCCAGCGGCGAAGGCGGTCACGTCTATGATGCGATCGGCGACGGCTTCGCGCACGTCGTAATCGTGGAAGATGCCGAGCAAAGCGACGCCCGCCGCCTTCTTGGCAGCGATCAGGGAAATCACCACGTCCCGGTTCTTCGCATCAAGCGAAGCGGTCGGCTCGTCGAGCAGCAGGATCGGATGCTCGGTGATGAAGCCGCGCGCGATGTTGACGCGCTGCTGTTCGCCGCCGGAGAACGTCGCCGGCGGCAGCGCCCAGAGTTTTTCCGGCAGGTTCAATTGGGCCAGCAAGTCGCGTGCCTTGCCGCGCGCGGCTTCGCGCTCCTCGCCGCGCTCGACCAGCGGTTCGGCGACGACATCGAGCGCCGAGACGCGCGGCACGGTGCGCAGGAACTGGCTGACATAGCCGATCGTGAGCCGGCGCACGGCTAGCACGGTGCGCGGGCTGGCCGTGGCGAGATCGATGAGCCCGTCCTCGTGCTGGACGATGATCTGGCCTGCGTCGACGGCATAATTGCCGTAGAGCATTTTCAGGATCGAGCTCTTGCCGGCGCCGGACGGGCCGCCGAGCACGGAGCATTCGCCGGCCCTGATCGCGAAAGAGACACCGGCGACGACAGGCAGTTTGATGCCGTCGCGCAGATGCATGGTGAAGCTCTTGGCGACATCGGAGACGACGAGCGGGGTTGCCATCAGAGGGTGCTCCATTCGCCAGTCGTTTGCGGGCCAACACCCCCCTCTGGCCTGCCGGCCATCTCCCCCTCAGGGGGGGAGATTGGCTGTCGCATTCGGTTTCGCCATTCTCCTGTGTCGCAGAACGGGCGGGACATAAAAGCTGCCGATCTCCCCCCTTGAGGGGGAGATGGTCGGCAGGCCAGAGGGGGGTACGCCGGAGCAATCATCGTCACACCTGCAGAATCGAGGAGACAAGCAACTGGGTGTAGGGCGCGCGCGGATCGTCGAGGACGCGGTCGGTGAGGCCGCTTTCGACAACACGGCCGTCCTTCATCACCATCATGCGCTGCGACAACAGCCGCGCCACGGCGAGATCGTGGGTGACGACGATGGCCGCCAGGCCGAGATCGGTGACCAGCCCCCACAGCAGATCGAGCAGGCGTGCCTGTACCGAAACGTCGAGGCCACCGGTCGGCTCGTCCATGAACACCAGCCGCGGCCCTGTGACCAGGTTGCGGGCGATCTGCAGGCGCTGGCGCATGCCGCCGGAGAAGGCGCGCGGCTCGTCGTCGATGCGGTCCTCGTCGATCTCGACGCGCGACAGCCAGTCGACCGCCGTCGCGCGGATCCTGCCATAGTGGCGGTCGCCGACCGCCATCAGCCGTTCGCCGACATTGGCGCCGGCCGACACCGTCATGCGCAGCCCGTCGGCGGGGTTCTGATGGACAAAGCCCCAGTCGGTGCGCATCAGGAAGCGGCGCTCGGCCTCGCTCATGCGGTAAAGCTCACGGAACTGGCCGTCGCGCATGCGGTAGCTGGCGGTGCCGGAAGAGGGCAGCAGCCGAGTCGACAGGCAGTTGAGCAAAGTCGTCTTGCCGGAACCGGATTCGCCGACCACCGCCAGCACTTCGCCCGGCCACAGATCAAAGGTGACGTTCTCGCAGCCGACGCGCGAGCCGTAGAATTTGGACAGCGCCGAAACGCGCAGCAGCGGTTCGTCGGTCATTCAGCCGGCTCCATTTTTCCTGGGGCAAGATGGGTCTCGGGCGCGAGATGGCCGCGGTGGCCTTCGGCGCGCCGCTTCTCGCAATAATCGGTGTCGGAGCAGACGAACATGTGGCCGCCATGGTCGTCGAGGATGACCTCGTCGAGATAGACGTTCTCGGCCGCGCACAGCGCGCAGGGCTGGTCGAAGGTCTGCACTTCGAAGGGATGATCCTCGAAGTCGAGGCTGACCACGTCGGTAAAGGGCGGCAGCGCATAGATGCGTTTTTCGCGGCCGGCGCCGAACAACTGCAGAGCCGGCGAACGGTGCATCTTGGGATTGTCGAATTTCGGCGTCGGCGACGGATCCATCACATAGCGGCCTTCGACCTTGACCGGGTAGGCATAGGTGGTGGCGATGCGGCCGTGCCTGGCGATGTCCTCGTAGAGCTTCACATGCATGAGGCCGTATTCCTCAAGCGCATGCATTTTGCGCGTCTCCGTTTCGCGCGGCTCGAGGAAGCGCAGCGGCTCGGGGATCGGCACCTGATAGACCAGCACCTGACCGGCACTCAGCGGATGTTCAGGGATGCGATGGCGGGTCTGGATGATGGTCGCCTTGGCCGTCTCGGTGGTGACCGCGACATTGGCGACCTTCTTGAAGAAGGCGCGGATCGAGACGGCATTGGTGGTGTCGTCGGCGCCCTGGTCGATGACCTTGAGAACATCGTCCGGTCCGATGATCGACGCCGTGACCTGGACGCCGCCGGTGCCCCAGCCATAGGGCATCGGCATCTCGCGCGAGGCGAACGGCACCTGATAGCCGGGGATGGCGATGCCCTTGAGGATGGCGCGGCGGATCATCCGCTTGGTCTGCTCGTCGAGATAGGCGAAGTTGTAGGTGGCGATGTCGGTCGGTTGTCCGGTCATTCCGCGGCCTGCCTTTTCTCGTCGGCCTTGCCGGCGTTTTCGCGGGCGTCGTGCGCGGCGCGCATGCGGCGCACGAGGTCGAGCTCGGCCTGAAAATCAACATAGTGTGGCAGCTTCAAATGCTCGACGAAGCCGGTCGCCTGGACATTGTCGGAATGCGAGATGACGAACTCTTCGTCTTGCGCGGCGGCGACGACATCTTCGCCGAATTCGGTTGCACGAAGAGCGCGGTCGCATAGCGCCATGGCCATCGCCTTGCGCTCGCTCTGGCCGAAGACGAGGCCGTACCCGCGGGTGAATTGCGGCGGCGCCTTGGCCGAGCCCTTGAACTGGTTGACCATCTGGCATTCGGTGACGCGGATGCTGCCGAGCGGCACGGCAAAGGGCAGTTCCGGCACGTCCAGTTCCAGTTCGACCTCGCCGATACGAACCTCGCCGACGAAAGGATGGTTGCGCGCATAGCCGCGCTGGGTGGAATAGCCGAGCGCCAGCAGAAACCCCTCGTCACCGCGCGACAGCGCCTGCAGGCGGATATCACGCGCCATCGGGAATTCGAGCGGCTCGCGGGTGATGTCGCCGGGGACATGATCCCCGGGCATGTCGCCGTCGGGCTCGATCAGGCCTTCGCGAGCGAGGATGGCCGAGACGCGCGGCATCGCCTCCGCTTCGCCTGCACGCTGCTCCGGTTTGGCGACTTCGCCGCCGGCGGCAAGCTCGGGATCGAGCAGCCGGTGGGTGTAGTCGAAAGTCGGGCCGAGCAACTGCCCGCCGGGCAGGTCCTTGTAGGTCGCCGACACGCGCCGTTCGACCAGCATCGAGCCGGTTTCGATCGCCCTGGTATAGCCGAAGCGCGGCAGCGTCGTGCGATAGGCGCGAACCAGGAAGATCGCCTCGATCATGTCGCCGCGCGCCTGGACGATGGCGAGTGCCGCCAATTCCCTGTCGTAGAGCGAACCTTCGCTCATCACCCGGTCGACGCCGAGCGCCAGCTGCTCGACGATCTGGTCGAGCCGAAGTGCGGGCACCGAGCGATCGCCGCGCCGGCGGTCGGCGAGCAATTTGTGGGCGTTGCGGATGGCCGCTTCACCGCCTTTTACCGCGACATACATCCTACGCCTCCATCGTCTTAATGCGCGTCGTGCGCGGCAGGCAGGCAATTGCGTCGGACGTGGCGAGGATGATGTCGACACCCCGCGGAAAGCGCTGATTGTTCTGCTTCCATTGCTCGACGAAATGACGCGGCATTTGCGCCGGCGCGATCGTCGCCGTCTTCTCGATGCCCGGGCCTTCGAGCAGCAGCGGAGCGCCGGAGACGAGATCGCCGACCTCAAGGATCAGCGTCGTCGAACGATCGGGATAATCCTGGGTGCCTTGCGAAAACCCGTCGAGCGCCATCATCTCGGCCGGCGTGGCAATCAGCGCGAAATGTGCGTCGGCCGGGGTGTTGGCCAGCGGCGCGCCGGTATGGAAGCCAAGCCAGGATTTCACCGCCGCCGACCCCTGCAAAGCCGGGTCGAGCCAGAGCGGCGTGTCGTTGTCGCACAGCGCCAGAGCAATGGCACCGGCGGTGGCCGACAGCGGCACGGGGGGGTGGGCGAGGGCCGGCAAGGGCTGCACGCTGCCCGGCCGCGCCATCGCGTCCATCACAGCGCGGAATACGGTCTGCGCGTTGAATACCGGATCGGCGAAGCCGCCTTCGATCGATTGAGTGGCGAGGTCCATCAGTCTTCTCCGCGCACCATTGTGAAGAAATCGACCTTGGTCGCCGCCGTCTCGGCGCGGCGCTGGTCACGGGCCTTGGCCAGTGCCGCCTGCAAGGGCGCGACGAGCCTGGTCTCGACCCCGTTGCGGTGGGCCGGGTCCTGCCACAGCGCATCGGCGATTGCTGCCAGCCTTGCCTTCTGCTTGTCGCGGCCGAGCGCATAGCAGTGGCCGACATGGCCGGACGCAAGCCGCACCGTGGCACGGGTGACCGTCGCCTCGCCGACATTGAACGGCGCGCCGCTGCCGCCGATGCGGCCGCGCACGGTAACCAGGCCGGTTTCGGGGCCACGCAGAAGTTCCGCTTCACAAGGCAGGCCGGCTTCGTCCCAGAGGCGGACAATGTCGTCCCCGGCCGATTGCGCCAGCGTCGCCATTACGGCCTTGCGCTCGGCCTGCTCTCGCGCTTCCCGTCCTCGCATGGCCGCTACTCCTCGTCTGCGTGCATTTGTCGATTGATATAGACAACTATACAAATTATATCTATTATCTAGCGCGTGTCTATGACGTGTACGTGACACGGGCCAAAAGGTCGGCGCAAAGATTGGGGCGGGAAATGATCGGGCAAGCAAACAGCATCGAGCGGCGCAGCGGTGTCGCGCTATGGCGGCAGATCGCCGACCAGATCCTGCACTCGATCGCCGTTGGCGATTTTCCCGAGAATGCCGCGCTGCCGCCGGAGGTGGCACTTGCCGAACGCTATGGCGTCAACCGCCATACGGTGCGCAGCGCTATCGCAGCCCTGGTGCAGGAGGGTGTGCTCAAGGCGGAGCAAGGGCGTGGCACCTTCGTGCTGTCGCGAAAGCGGCTGTCCTATCCGATCGGCGCCCGCACCCGCTTTTCCGAGGGATTGCAAGGACAGGCGTCCGAGCGGCATATCACCTTGCTCGCCTCATCGGTCGAGCCGGCCAACCGTCGTGTCGCAGAGGGCTTAGGCCTTGCGCAGGGGGCCGACGTGATACGCCTGGAAACGCGGGGCGAAGCCGATGGAATGCCGGTGTCCCGCGCTGCCGGCTGGTTCGATGCCAGGCGCTTTGCCGGCATCGATGCTGCCATGGCAGAAACCGGTTCGATCACGGCATCGCTGGCACGTTTCGGCATCGACGACTATCTCCGGCAATCGACCGTGCTGTCGGCGCGCCATGCCGATGCCGCCGACCTTGCCGACCTCGACCTGCAGCCCGGCGCCATCGTGCTGGTGACGGTCGCCGTCAACGTCACGCCCGACGGTCAGCCGATCCAGTTTTCGGAGTCGCGCTTCCCGGCCGAGCGCATCGAACTCAAACTGTCGGCGCTTTGAGACGCGGCTATCGTTGTGTCATCCGACCTGGATGACCGCCTTGATCAGCCCGGATTTCTCATGTGCCCAGCGGGCGAGGTCGCGCGGCGTCTCGCCAAGCGTGGTGCGGTGGGTGACTAGCTTTGCCAGCGGCACCGCACCGTTGCGGATTGAAGCGGCGACATGGTCGAAATCGGCGCGCAGAGCGTTGCGGCTGCCGATCAGAATCATCTCGCGCTTGTGGAATTCGGGATCGGAAAAGGCGATGTCGTCCTTGACGACGCTGACCAGCACCAGCGTGCCGCCATGCGCGACATGGGCGAAGGCCGACTGCACCGACTGGGTGTTGCCGGTGGCGTCGAAGACCGCGTCAAAACCATCGCCGTCGGTCGCCTGCCGCACCAGATCAGCGGCGGCGCCCTGCGAGCCGTTGAGGGTCGCGAAGCCGAGTTCGCTTTCGGCGAAACCCAGCCTCTCGGCACTCATGTCGAGCAGCGTCACGTCGAGCCCGGCGATGCGGGCGAACAGCGCCGTGCCGAGCCCGATCGGGCCGGCGCCGATGACCAGCGTGCGCGCACCTGGATCAGCCAGCGAGCGCCGCACGGCATGGGCGCCAATCGCTAGGAATTCGACGGCTGCCGCATCGCCCAGCGACAGGCCGTTTGCCGGATAAAGATTTTGCGCCGGCACCAGGATCTGCTCGCACATGGCGCCGTCGCGATGGACACCGAGCACCTCGATCCTGACGCAGCAATTCGGCTTGCCTTGCCGGCAGGCGATGCATTTGCCGCAGGCGAGATAGGGATTGACGATCACCGGCTCGCCGACGGTGAGATCGACGCCCTCGCCAACCTCGATCACGGTGCCCGAAACCTCGTGGCCCATGATGCGGGGATAGGCGAGGAACGGGTGCTTGCCGTCGAAAATGTGATAATCGGTGCCGCAGATGCCGACATGGTTGACCGCGACCAGCGCCCAGCCCGAGGGCGGCGCGCCAGGCGCCGGGCGATCTTCCAGGACAAGTTCGCCGGGCGAGCGGCAGACGACGGCTTTCATGCTTCAATCCAGTCGGTTCATGGCACCGCCGGCTCTGCTGTTGCGAGGCCGGCGGCTGTTAGGGGGCGATCTATTTGCCGCGGCGGCGCAGCCCGTCGAAATAGACGATGACGATGATCAGCACCCCGGTGATAATGCGCTGCCAGAAGGCGTTGACGTTGAGCAGATTGGCGCCGTTGTTGATGGTGGCAAGGATGAAGGCGCCGAGCAGCGGCCCGTGCACGGAGCCGACAGCGCCGAACAGCGACGTGCCGCCGATCACCGAAGAAGCGATCGCCTGCAATTCCCAGCCCTCGGCCTGCGTCGGATTGCCGATGCCGATGCGCGACGCGAGCAGCACGCCGACGAAGGCCGCACACAGCCCCGACAACGTATAGGCCATGTAGATTGTGCGCTGGACGTTGACGCCCGACAGACGCGATGCCTCGGCGTTGGAGCCGACCGAGAACAGGTAACGGCCCCAGCGGCTGTGGTGCAGGAAGATGTAGGCCGGAATGCCGACCAGGATCACCATCCAGAACAGATTGGGGACGCCGACGAAGGAACTGCGCGAGAACGTCTGAAAGGCGTCGTTGTTGATCGAGATCGAGTTGCCGTTGGTCATCAACAGGCCGATGCCGCGCAGCGAGGTCAGCGTCGCCAGGGTGATGATGAAGGGTGGCAAGCCCATCTTGACGATGCCGAAGCCATGGAACATGCCAATGGCGACGCCGACCAGCAAGGTAATCAGGATGGCTAGGAAAACCGGTGTGCCGGCGTTGATCAGCATCGCGACGATGACGGTGGCGAAGCCGACAACGGCGCCGACGGAAAGGTCGATGCCGCCGGTGATGATTACGAAGGTCTGGCCGACCGCCAGGATGGCGATCATCGACCCTTGCCGCAACAGGTTCGAGATGTTGTTGGCCGAGGCGAAGCTCGGCGTCGCCACCGACAAGATGATCCACAAAAGAACCAGCAGTGCCAGCAGTGTCAGCCCGAACAGGGCGTTGTAGTTGCGTTTCGGCCTTTCGGCAGCGATCGCCTCGGTGCTCATATCCGTCCTCCCGGTCTTTCTTGTTTCTCGGCCAGCGCCTGGGTGAGGATCTCCTCGTGATCAGCGGTATGAAACCCATGCGTGGCCACCAGCTTGCCGCGCCGGAACACGTGCAGCGTGTCGGCGAGCTCATAGACCTCGGGCAGGTAGGACGAGATCAGGATGATGCCGGCGCCCTTGGATAACAGCGCGCCAAACAGGCGGTAGATCTCGGCCTTGGTGCCGACATCGACGCCGACGGTCGGCTCGTCGAAGATGAACAGCTTGGCGCCGTGCGCGAGCCATTTGCCGATGACGATCTTCTGCTGATTGCCGCCGGACAGGCTGGAGGCCAGCGCACTTCGCGTCGGCGTCTTGATGCGCAGGTCGGCGATCTGGCGATCGGCCTGGGCTTTTTCCTGCGCGCGGGAGATCAGCAGATTGCTTGAGATGCGCTTGTAGATCGGCAGATTGAGGTTGAGCCCGACCGGCAGGTTGAGGCAGAGGCCCTGGTCGCGGCGGCTTTCCGGGGCCAGCGCCATGCCGAGCCTGATCGCGTCATGTTCTGAATTGACCTTGACCTCCTTGCCCTCCCAGAGGATCTGGCCGGCCGCCTTGCGGTGGCGGCCATAGAGCGTGGTGACGAACTCGCTGCGGCCGGCGCCGATCAGCCCGTAGAGGCCGACGATCTCGCCGGCGCGGACGGACATCGAGACATTTTCGAAACCCTTGCCGGACAGGTTCCTGGTTTCTACAAGCATCGCGCCCGGGGTGAAATGCTCCTTGTGGTAGACCTGCTCGATCGAGCGGTTGATCATCATCTTGACCAGCTCGGCGTCATTGGTCTCGGCGATATTCCTGGTGCCGACCAGCGTGCCGTCGCGCAGCACCGAGACGCGGTCGGCGAGCTCGAACACTTCTTCCATGCGATGGCTGATGTAGATGATGGTGACGCCTTCGCCCTTCAGCCGGCGGATCAGCGTGAACAGCTGGTCGGCCTCCTTGCGGGTGAGGTAGGCGGTCGGTTCGTCGAAGATCAGGAATTTGGTGCCGCGCACGGTGGCGCGGGCGGCGGCGATCAACTGCTGCTGACCGATGGTCAGGTCACCCAGCTTGACATGCGCCGGCAGGTCGAAGCCGAGATCGTCGATGATCTTCTGCGCCTGCCTGACCATCGCCCGCTGCTGCAGGATACCGAAACGGGAATCCTCCTCGCCGAGGAACATGTTGGCGGCGACGGTGAGATGGCGGCACAGGACGACTTCCTGATGCACGGCATTGATGCCGAGCGCCATCGCCTCATGCGGCGTCGCCAATGCGGCAGGCTTGCCCTCCCAGATGACGTCGCCGGAGGTGCGCGGCATGACGCCGGTCAGAAGCTTGATCAGGGTGGATTTGCCGGCGCCGTTCTCGCCGACGATGGCGTGGATCTCGCCGGCCTTGAAGGCGAGGTCGACCGGCTTCAGCGCGTGAGTGCCGGGATAGCGCTTTTCCAGCCCGCGGAGTTCGAGGATGGTCCTGCCCGGTTCAAGCGTTGGAGCCGGATGGAGTTCCTGCGCCGTCGACATCATGACAATCCTCCCAGATTGACCCCCAAAGATTGGCCTCGCGATTGGCACGAGTGGGATGTTTCCGGGGCGAAAAGGCCCCGGAAACAGTTCACAGCGGCGATGCTCAGTCGAGCTTCGGGTTGAGCAGCGCGTCGATCTTCGGATCCTTCATGTTGGCCTTGGTAACCAGGTTGGCGCCGGTGTCGACATTGGCTTCGACCTTCTCGCCCTTCGAGGCGGCAAGCGCCGTCTTGATGCCGTCATAGCCCATCCGGTACGGATCCTGGACGACGAGCGCCGAAATGACGCCGTCATTGAGGAACTTGATCAGCTTCTCGTCGCTGTCGAAGCCGACCAGCCCGACCTTGCCTGCGAGGCTGTTCTCGGCGATCGCCTGACCGACGCCCTGCGCCATGATCAGGTTGGAGGCGAAGATGCCCTTGAGGTTGGGGTTGGCGGTGATCAGGTCGGTGGCGATGTTGAGGCCGGTGGTGGCCTGGCCGTCGGCGTATTTGTCGGCGACCAGCTTGAGGCCGGGATATTTGGCGGCGAGCTGTTCCTTAAAACCCTGGGCGCGCTGTTCGAGCGAGCCGGCGCCCGGAAGCGCGGTGATCAGGGCGACGTCGCCCTCGACCTTGCCGCCATTGGCTTCGCCGATGGCTGCGGCAAGGCCGTCAGCGGCGACGCGGCCGCCCTGAATGTTGTCGGTGGTCAGGAACGAGGTGAAGGCCTTGGAGTCGGCACCGGAGTCGATACCGATGATCTTGACCTTGGTGGCGGCCTCGTCGATCGGCTTGCCGAGCGCCTTGGCTTCGGTCGGCGCGATGACGACGGCGGCCGGGTTGCCGGCGACGGCATTTTCGAGGATCGAGATCTGGCCGTTGACGTCGGTCTCGGCCTGGGCGCCGAGCTCCGGCACGTTGACGCCCAGGTCCTTGCCGGCCTTGCGGGCGCCGGCCAGAACGATCTGCCAGTAGAAGGACGTGGTGTCCTTGACGATGATCGGAATGGTCACGTCGGCCGCGGATGCCGGGGCCGAATGCATCACGCCGGCAAGCATCGAGGCGGCTGTGAGTGCCACGAAGGCGCGGCGATTGAGAATGCTGATCACGAATTTCATTAGGAGTCCTCCCTAAGTCGCCCGGTGAATGTTATGGAAGCTCCATTCGGATGGCGCGGCCGAAACGGAACTTTATCAATAAAAAACATTTACCGCATTTTTGATAATGCATCATCTTGGTAGGCGCAAGCGCTGTTTGATGCCTGCCTCGGATGGCTAGGCGGAAGAGTTTTTTCTGTCGGAACTCCGCTGCCAATCTCCTCCAATATGTCGCATGGAATATTAATTCCATCACTCAGTCAATATGGAATGTTCATTCTTTTTTCGGGGATGTACGAACTGCGACACCTGGCGATCACGTCAGGTGTTCGCGACTGTCGCGAGCGGTCCGGCTTAGAGCGTCGCACCGAGGTGCCACGGCACGAACTCGTTGTCGCCGTAGCCGAATTCCTCGCTCTTGGTCTTGCGGCCCGAAGCTGTCTCGACGATCAGTTCGAAGATCTCGCGGCCCATGCCGGCAATGGTCTTTTCGCCCGAGGCGATGACGCCGCAATTCACGTCCATGTCCTCTTCCATGGTGTGGTACATGGTCGAGTTGCTGGCGACCTTGATCGACGGCGTCGGCCGGCAGCCGAAGCAGGAGCCGCGGCCGGTGGTGAAGACGATGACGTTCGCGCCACCCGCCACCTGGCCGGTGGCCGAGACCGGGTCGTAGCCGGGCGTGTCCATGAACACCAGCCCGTGCCCGGTGACCTTTTCGGCATAGCCGAAGACGCCGTTGAGCGGCGTCTGGCCGCCCTTGGCGACCGCGCCGAGCGACTTTTCCAGGATGGTGGTCAGGCCGCCGCGCTTGTTGCCCGGCGAGGGATTGTTGTCGATGGATGCGCCATGCTTGGCGACATGGTCTTCCCACCATTTCACGTAGCCGTCGAGCTTGGCGGCGATCTCGGGAGTTGCGGCGCGATAGGCAAGCAGGTGCTCGGCGCCGTAGATCTCCGTCGTTTCGGAGAGGATGCCGACGCCGCCGACGCCGGCCAAAATGTCGACGGCCGCACCCAGCGCCGGGTTGGCAGTGATGCCGGACATGCCGTCGGAGCCGCCGCATTGCAGGCCGACGACGATCTCGCTGACCGGGATCGGCTCACGCTGAAGCTTGCCGACCTCTTCGGCGATCTCGGCCAGCACGACCAGCGCCTTCTCGACCGATTTGCGCGAGCCGCCGGCTTCCTGGATGTTGAAATGGCGTTTTCCCGCGGCGACGCCCTTCTGGCCATAGAGGGTGAGCTGGTTGACCTCGCAGCCGAGCCCGACCATCAGCACGCCGCCGAAATTCGGATGACGTGCATAGCCGGCCAGCGTGCGGTGCAGCACCATCATGCCATCGCCGGTGGCGCTCATGCCGCAGCCCTGGCCGTGGACGATCGGGACGAAGCCGTCGATGCCGGGATATTGCGGCAGAAGCGTGCGGTTCGCCGCGTCGGCGATGGCATGGCAGACGGTGGCCGAGCAATTGACGCTGGCGAGAATGCCGATGAAGTTGCGCGTGCCGGCACGGCCGTCGGCACGGCGGTAGCCCATGAAGGTGCGGGCGCGGTCGGCCTCGGTCGCGTGCACGGCCTCGCTCGGCGGCACCACCGGCAAACGCCCGCTTTCGAAGACCAGATTGTGCGAATGGACATGCTCGCCGGGCGCGATGTCCTGCGTGGCGCGGCCGATTGCCTGGGCGTATTTGACCACGGCTTCGCCGGCGGCAATCGGCTTGATCGCCACCTTGTGGCCCGGCTCGATCAGCGCGGCGGCGACGGCGCCACCCGGCAGTACGGTGCCGATCTCGATGCGGCCATTGGCGACCGCGACATTGTCGGCGGGAGACAGAAGAATGCTGTTTGCGGCGTTCACGGGAGCTTCCTGGGTATGTTCCTGGGTGCGCGAGCGGATTGACACGCCGCTCTTAACATATAATGTCTTTTATCGTGAAAAAACATTTTTGCGTCAATTGTTTTTTCGCCAGAGCGCGACGCGTCTTTTGGATGCGCGACGTAGGCTCTACAACCAAAACTAGCGTTGCGCATGATGTTTTCCGAAGCGATTCCGATTTCATGCGCGAGAAAAGCTTCACGCCGGCCGCAACGCCGGCGCGCCACGGGGCAGGGGATGTCGAAGAGCAACAACGTATACAAGGACGCCTATAATCGCGGTCTTAGGCTGCTCGACGAAACCAGGAGCCTGCCTTCGGAGCCGGAGCTGGGCACGCTGCTCGGCGTCAGCCGCACGACCGTCCGCACCATCCTTGCCCGCATGGAAGAGACCGGGCTGATCGATTGGAACAAGCGCAGCAAGACGGTTCTGCGCGAGCCGCGGCCGGACGATTTTTTTCCCGAGGAAGAGACCGACACGCTGGCCGAGATCATCGAACGCTCCTTCATGCGGCGGCTGCTTGCCGGTGGCGCCGAGGCCGGCATGCAGATCAACGAACTCGAACTGGCGCGCGAGATCGGCGTCGGCACCACCAGCGTGCGCGAATTCCTGATCCGCTTCTCGCGCTTCGGCCTGATCGAGAAGCGCCGCAACAGTCATTGGGTGCTGAAAGGCTTTACCCGCGCCTTCGCGCTGGAGCTGACCGAAATCCGCGAGATGTTCGAACTGCGCTCGGCCGCCGCCTTTGCCGCTCTGCCCGAGGACAGCCCGGTCTGGGCCGACCTCGACAGCCTGGAAGACGAGCATCGCCTGCTGGCGCGCGAGATCGCCGTGCGCTTCAACGCGTTCTCCGAGCTCGACGAGCGCTTTCACCGGCTGATCCACCGCGCCTCGCACAACCGCTTCATCGTCGATTTCTACGACGTCATCGCCATGATCTTCCACTACCACTACCAGTGGAACAAGGCGCAGGAGCGCGAGCGCAACGAAGTCGCGGTCCAGGAGCATCTCGCCTATATCGCCGCGCTCAAATCGCGCGATCTCGCCAAGGTCGACGCCGCCTGCCGCAAGCACCTGAAATCGGCCCGCCACACGCTGCTGACGTCGATCCCGGAGGGCAGGCAGCCGCTGCGCGCGTGATTGTGTTGCGTTGCCGCAGCAACGTTTTGGCGATTTTCCGGCCGCCGGCTCCGTGCTAGAGAGCTGACGTTGCTGCGTGAAGAGGCTGGTTCTTGACCATACGCCGGAGACGATGGAGCATGCCGGTCGCGTTCGCCGCGGCCTGGCTTTTCGTGCTCCAGTCGATGTTCGGCGCGTTTGCTTCCGGCATCGAGCCGAACGCCTCGCAATTCGATGCTTTCGGCAACACGATCTGCACCCATGACGGTGCGGCGCAACTCCCGGCCGGGGATCCGCATCAGCAGCACATGCCGGCTTGCTGCATGCTTGGCTGCAACCTCGTTTCGGCGGTCTACGCGCCGCCCGATGCCACCGGGAGCCTGTCTCGCAGCCCTTCCGTCGAAACCATCGCCTTTTTCCTGCCGGCCTTCCGGCATCGCGATTTCGCCCGCGCCCGCACTCCGTCCAATCCGCGCGCACCACCGGCGACGGCCTGATCCGTTCTGGTTTGCGCCGCGCACACCCTTGGCCGGCGCGTTTATCGACATCGTTCGCGACCGGCATCGGCGCGATCTCTTAAAATCCACGGAGCAATCATGTCTCACTCTTTTCGCGCTGCCGCATCCAGCCGCAGGCGCTTCTCACTGGGTAGTTTCGAGCAGCGTCTCGGCGTCGCCCTTTGCGTTCTTGCCCTCCTGTTCGCCAACGCCCAGACGGTGTTGGCACATGAGTTCAAGCTTGGCGGTCTCGAGATCGGGCACCCCTGGTCGCGCGCCACGCCAGCCGGCGCCAAGGTAGCCGGCGGCTACTTCACCATCACCAACACCGGCAGTGCGCCGGATCGCCTGCTGTCGATCACCTCCGACATTTCGGTTAAGGCCGAACTGCACGAGATGGGCGTCAGCAATGGCGTCATGACCATGCGGCCGGTCACCGGCGGCCTCGAAATCCCGGCCGGCGGCAAGGTCGCGCTGGCGCCTAAGGGCTATCATTTGATGTTCATGGATTTGAAGCGGCGGCCCAAGGAGGGCGAAATGTTCTCCGCCACGCTGACCTTCGAGAAAGCCGGGCCCGTGCAGATTGAATTCGCCGTGCAAGGCATCGGCAGTGCGGCACCCCAGGACGACGACTGACTTGGCCGCTTCGAGAGGTACCATCATGAAGAAATCTCTTTTGCCCGGCTGCGTGCTTCTTGTTCTCGGGACCAGCGCGGCCTTCGCCCACATCACGCTCGAAACGCCGGAGGCGGCGGTCGGCTCGACCTACAAGGCGGTTCTTCGGGTGCCGCATGGCTGCGAGGGCAAGGCAACGACCGCCTTGCGCGTGCAGATCCCGGAAGGGGTGCTCTCGGTCAAACCGATGCCGAAGCCGGGCTGGACGCTGCAGGTCAAGAACGGCAAATACGAGAAGTCCTACCAGCTCTACGGCCAGGCAGTGACCAGCGGCGTCAAGGAGGTCGACTGGAGCGCCGGCAGCCTGCCGGACGAATTCTACGACGAATTCGTCTTTCGCACGACACTGGCGTCCGACCTGCCGGCAGGCCAGACGCTGCATTTCCCGGTGGTGCAGGAATGTGACGGCGTCGCCGATCGCTGGATTGAAATTCCGGCGGTCGGGCAGGCTGAGGACGCGCTGGAATTTCCGGCGCCCGGCCTCAAGCTGCTGCCGAAGAAGTGAGCTCCAGCGGCGCGCTTTGGCGGATGAGCGCGCCGCTGCTCTTGGCGGTGAGATGAGCGCGGCATCCTTCCTGCGGCGAGCTTGCATGGCCGGCAACCATTCTGGCCGGCTTGTGGCTGGCCTGCTCGCCGCCATCGTGCTGCTCGCCGTAATTGCCATGCCTGATCCGGCCTTCGCCCATGCGGCGCTGATCAAGGCCGAGCCGGCTGACGGTGCGGTGCTGGCGCAGAGCCCGTCGCAGATGTCGCTGACCTTCAGCGAGCCGGTTTCGCCGCTGGTGCTGACGCTGGTGCGGCCCGACGGCACGGCGGTCCCGCTGAGCTCTTTCCAGCTCAGCGGCCAGACCGTCGAGATCGACAATCCGCAGGCGCTGACATCCGGCACGCATGTGCTGAGCTGGCGAGTGATCTCCGCCGACGGGCATCCGGTCGGCGGCTCGGTGCTGTTCTCGGTCGGCGCACCGAGTGCTGCGCCGGCCGCCTCCGAAGCCGTCGACCGGGTGCTTCGAACGGCGTTCTGGATCGGCAAGATTTTTCTATATATCGGCCTGTTTTTCGGCGTCGGGGGTGCCTTTGCGCTGGCCTGGCTGGCGCAAGGCGGGCGATCCGGCCAGCGCCTGATCGTCGCGGCAATCCTGTGCGGGCTGGCCGCCGCAACGCTGTCGCTCGGCCTGCAGGGGCTGGATGCGCTTGGCGCGCCGCTTGCCCGGCTGGCGCAGCCGGTCATCTGGCAGACCGGGCTGGGCACCAGCTTCGGCTGGACGGTGCTGATCGCGCTGATGGCGCTCGGCCTCAGCCTATTATCGCTGGTCGTGCCGCCCGCCGACGCAAAGCCGCTCGCCTTGGCCGGACTGGCTGGCGTCGGCGCAGCACTTGCCGCCAGCGGGCATGCCAGTGCCGCCGAGCCGCAATGGCTGACCAGGCCGATGGTGTTTCTGCACGGAACTGGTATCGCCGTCTGGGCCGGGGCGCTGGCGCCGCTTGGTCTTGCCTTGAAACGGCAGCCGGCCAAAGCCGGGCCATTGCTGCGACGGTTTTCGCGAGCGATCCTGTTCGTCGTGGCCGTGCTTGCGGCAGCCGGCATCGTGCTCGCCGTCATCCAGGTGCAAACGCCGTCGGCGCTGGTCCACACCGCTTATGGCCGGCTGCTGCTGCTCAAGCTCGTGCTGCTCGTCTTTCTGTTCACGCTCGCCGCCGTCAACCGCTTCAAGCTCACGGCCTCGGCCGAGGCAGGAAATACGGAAGTCCAGCGGCGGCTGGCCCGCTCGATCGCCATCGAGGTGCTGATCGTGGTGGCGATCTTCGGAGTTGGCGCCGGCTGGCGCTTCACGCCGCCGCCGCGGGCGCTGGCAATCGCCGCGGCACAGCCGGCATCGGTGCATATCCACACGCAGCAAGCGATGGCCGATCTCAGCATTGCGCCCGGCCACACCGGACCTGTTGCTGCTTCGATCTTCATCATGAGCGGCGATTTCGGCCCGCTCGACGCCAAGCAGGTGACGCTGGTGCTGTCAAAGCCCGATTCCGGCATCGAGCCGATAAAACGCCCTGCGACGAAGCCCGGCGACGGCACCTGGCGCGTCGACGATCTCGTCATTCCGGTCGCCGGCCGGTGGACAGCGCGGCTCGATATCCTGGTCTCGGATTTCGAGATGGTGAAGATCGAAGCGCCGATCGATATCCGGCCATGAAGACGGCGCTGGTCTGCGCAACACAATTCGGCGAGACGGTTGACGCGGCCTTGAAGGCCCGTCAATCATCGTCATCAAGAATGGGCATCCAACCCAATCGCGGGCTCAAACCAACAAGATCCGAAAGCAGGGAAGAAACGATGGAAAAAGCCGAAATCGGCCTGATCGGCCTTGGCACGATGGGCTCCAACCTGGCGCTCAATATCGCCGAGAAGGGGCACCGCATCGCCGTCTTCAACCGCACCGCGGCGCGCACCGATGCCTTTGTCGAAAATGCCGGCGCGCTCAGAGACAGGGTGGTGCCCTGCTATAGCCTCGAGGAACTGGCCGCCGCGATCCGGCCGCCGCGGCCGATCATCATCATGGTGCTGGCCGGCAAGCCGGTCGACGAGCAGATCACGGCATTGCGCGGCGTGCTGTCGGCCAACGACATCGTCATCGACGCCGGTAATGCCAATTTCCGCGATACGATGCGGCGCTTCTCGGAGCTTACCGATTCGGGCCTGACCTTCATCGGCATGGGCGTGTCCGGCGGCGAGGAGGGCGCACGCCACGGTCCCTCGATCATGGTCGGCGGCACCGAAGAGTCCTGGAGGCGCGTCGAAAGAGTGCTGACCGCAATCTCGGCCAAGTTCAAGGGCGAGCCTTGCGCGGCGTGGCTTGGCACCGACGGCGCCGGCCATTTCGTCAAGACCATCCACAACGGCATCGAATATGCCGATATGCAGATGATCGCCGAGATCTACGGCATCTTGCGTGACGGGCTAGGCATGGGGCCGAAAGAGATCACTGAGGTGTTTTCCCAGTGGAACACGGGCAGGCTCAACTCGTACCTGATCGAGATCACCGCCAAGGTGCTGGCCGCCGACGACCCCAAGACCGGCAAACCGGTGGTCGACATCATTCTCGACCGCGCCGGCCAGAAAGGCACCGGCAAATGGTCGGTGATCGAGGCGCAGCAGCTCGGCATCCCGGCCACCGCAATCGAAGCGGCGGTGGCGGCCCGCGTGCTGTCGTCGATCAAGGACGAGCGGCTTGCCGCCGAAAAGGTCTATGGCGGCGGCGTGAGCAAGATTTCTGGGGACAGGGACGCGCTGCTCGGCGATCTCGAGCTGGCGCTGTTTGCCGGCAAGATCGCCGCCTACGCGCAAGGCTTCGCGGTGATGAGCGGCGCGTCGAAGGAATTCAACTGGAACCTGCCGATGCCGGTCATCGCCAAGATCTGGCGGGCCGGCTGCATCATCCGCTCGCAATTGCTGGATACAATGGCGGAGGCCTTCGGCGCCGGCGGCGCAGCCACCAACCTGTTGATGGCGGCGGCTTTCGTTTCATTGATGCAGGAGGCACATCCGTCGCTTCGCCGTGTCGTGGCAAGGGCAGCCGAAGCCGGCTCGCCGGTGCCGGCCCTGTCATCGGCACTTGCCTATTTCGACAGTTACCGGCAGGGCCGCGGCACTTCGAACCTGATCCAGGCGCAACGCGATTTCTTCGGCGCGCACGGCTTCGAGCGCATCGACGGGCAGGGCGCTTTCCATGGCCCATGGGGGAGTGGGGCGGCGGGTTAGCGCCCTATTTCGGCCGTCCAAGCCGCCTCGGCGACTTCCCAATAGCTGCCGTTCTTTCGCCGGGGCAACGCCGCAACTGTCTGCTGCGCATCATAGCGCGTCCAAAAGCAAGGCACCCCGAGCCGATCCGACCAATGCTTGTGGCAGCTTCGGCGCGCGCCGCTATCCGACCACGAAAAAAGCGTGACCCGCGCAGGACGAAACGAAGCGGAGGCGAACGTTGGAGCTACCTCAATGCCCGATTGGAAGCGGTCAGTGGCGGTCGTTTGACCTGTGCGGGGCCGCCAATCGGCAGGCCCCGCAGGCTGCTGCTTCAGTGGCCGTTGGCCGCGATCGAAACCGCCTCCCAATCCTTCCAGGTCTGGAGGCGCTTGGCGTAGATATCCACGATGGTCTTGGTTGGGGTGAGCCCGAAAAAGATCCGGGTCGGGGGCTCGGCGGCATCGACGACCTGCAGGATCGCCGGACCCGTCGCCGTCGGTTCGCCAATGAACTCCGCGGGCAGGTTGGCCCAGATGTCTGCCTGGCCACGGCGCAGAGGGTCATACTGCGGCGCCGGGTTGGCGTGGACGGCCGAGCCCCTGCCCCAGTCGGTGGCATAGCCGCCCGGTTCCACCAAGGTCACTTTGATGCCGAACGGGGCAACCTCCTGCGCCAGCGACTCGGTGAGGCCTTCGACCGCCCACTTGGAGGCGTGATAGGCCCCCAGATTGGGGTAGGACATCAGGCCACCGATGCTGGACACCTGGATGATATGGCCATGCCCCTGCTTGCGCAGGATGGGCAAGACAGCCTGCGTGACGTTCAGCACACCGAAGAAATTCACTTCGAGCTGATCGCGCACCTGCTGCTCCGTGACTTCTTCGACCGCACCGAAAAGGCCGTAGCCCGCATTGTTGACGACAACGTCGAGACCACCAAATGTTTTGGCAGCCTGTCCGACAGCGGCAATTGCGGCGGCGCGATCGGTCACATCCAGCCGCAGGGGCAGGACCGCATCGCGGAATTGAGTGACGAGATCCTGCAAGGCCTCAGGCTGCCGGCTCGTCGCGGCAACCCTGTCGCCGCGCTCGAGTGCGGCTTCCGCCCACACTCGACCAAAGCCACGGTTGGCGCCTGTAATGAACCAGACTTTCGACATCGATCTACCTCATGGTTGCGTGCCATTGGGCACTTCTCTTGAGGTAGGCAGGCCCCCTGTCGAATTCATTTGCAGGTTGCGACAGAAAACTGGCGATGGGCGCCAATCTCTAGTTTAGGCGAGAGGCCTCGGTGTTCTGCTCGCGCCACCGTGCGGGGGTGACACCTTCCCATTCGCGGAAGGCGCGATAGAACGAGCTGGTATCCTGATACCCTAATAGATAGGCAATCTCATCAGCCGCGTTCGCGCCGCTGGCCAGCATTTCGCGACCGAGTTCCTGGCGGGAAGCCTCCAGTAGCAGCCTGAAACTTGTCCCAGATTCCGAAATACGGCGCTGCAGCGTGCGTTCGCTCATCCCCAGGACGTTGGCCACGTCCGATAGTTCGGGCTTGCCGCTGGCCAACCGCCGCTTCAGGACAATCTTCACTTGTTCTGGCGACGAGCTTTGCGCATCGATCTCGTCGAGCGAGGCCAACAGTGCCGGTGTAAGGATGGCGAGCAGCTCGGGGTTGTGCCCAGCGAACGGTCGATCCAGATCATCGGCACGCAGCACCAGCTGGTTCTTGGGCGCCCCGAAGGTTATTGGCGCTCCGAGGTACTCCTTGTGCGCTCGGGTCGTCGGGCCTTTTCGGGTCATGTCCACTCGCAGCGGGACGATGTGACGACCTGTTCCGCGTCGTCCCAGTTCAAGGATTGCTGCAAACGTCACATCGACCGCTACGTCAGGCTCCGTGCCAACGGCGTGGATCCAGTCGAAGCTGACAAAAGCCTCACCATCACGTTCTATCACGTGCAGCTCTTCCGGGGTGCAAAGCCGCTTGAACCTGGCAAGACGGTTGAGGCCGTCACGGAAATCCTTGGCGAAGAAGGCCGACATGGTCGCGGGGGGATGGACCGATGTATCTGCCGCAACTGTGATATGCAGCCCGATCGCAGGGTCGCCCGATAGCTCCTCCAGTGCTTGCCAGAGTTCGAAGTATTGAGCGGTATTGACCCAAGCGTCTTCGGAAATGTGGAGGGTCGCAGGCAACCGAGCTTGCCTCAACAATGCCGCTGGTGAGATGCCAGCCCGCTCTACAGCGCGCCAAAAGGCCTGTGGGACTTTGCATCTGTCGATTGGTAGCCGTGTCATGGCAGTCTTTCACTCACCCGTAATGGCGGCATATGAGCGCCGCTGTCCTATCGTCGTCTAGCCCGGCCCCAGTTCGATCACAGCGTACCCGAATCCGCCACCGATCCAGTCATCCATCTGCCCTACCGGGTCGTCCACTGTGTGACCGGCAGGGTGGACCGTAACGGTTGTATGCTCAACTGCGTGGCGCTAGCGCGTCGGGCGGCGCGAGTGCTGGTGAGGACACTGCGCAGCTTAGCGGCCTGCTGGTCGATGGCCTGCGGGCCGTTGCCGGTGAGCAGCCGCACGGACGGCTCGTAGGCCAGTAGCGGGGCGGCGATGTTGAGGGAGGTCGCGAGTGTGAAGCCAGCTTCCTTGATGGCCGCGTCGACGAAGTAGGAGGTTCGGGTCTTTTTGCCGGGGACGCGTGGGTAGAGGAACCGCAGCGCGAACAGCTCGCCGATCGTGGGGACGGTCGAGATGGTGGCGGCGAGGAACGGGTTGTCGCTGACGAGGTAGGGGTGGCCCTGAGCGTCGATGCGCTGCCGGGTGGAGGTCACCGCCACAGGCGCGTGGCAGATCAGCGAGATGATGACGCTGTTCTCCCGGGCTATGTGGAGGGTTTCGCCGAGCCACGGGTTGTCACGGAAGTCGACCATGGGGGCGTGACCGCCGGGGGTGTGGATGAAGTCAAAGTCGGCGAAAGTGAACGGGTCGGCCGAGTCGCGGTGACGCTGGACGAGTTCCTGTAGCGAGTGGAAGGTGCCCTCGGGCAGCTTTGCGAGGCGGCGAACCAGTTCGGGGCAGTACTCGGCGAGCTCCGGCTCGCTGTTAGGCAATAGTTCGGAGACCGGGATCCGGCCGATGTGTCGCTCCAGCAGCTGAACTTCCTGCTCGCGGCGGGCGACCAACGCGGGGTGGCGCTGCCGGAAGCTGTTGACGTCGAACGAGCGGCGGCGCTGCTGCATACGGAGGGGGATGGTCATGGCGCCGGTCTTCTCGATGGATTGCACGGACAGGGCCATGCCGTTGATGTCGAGTTGAGGGGCGTTGCCGTCGGGGGTAGCGAAGGTGAACTCGTAGTCGTTCTCGAACTCCTTGAGCACTTGAGCCATCTCGACCAGGAAGAACCCGGTCGAGATCGACTTGACGTCGGCCGGTTCGGCCAGCGGCAGCTGGCGGCCGGACGAGATGAGGATCAGTGCGCGGCGCTTGGTGGTGGGCATGACTTGTTCCTTTCAATGCTTTCGGCCGGGGTGAGGGTCAGGCCGTCCCTGCCATTCATCGGCGGATTTAGGCACGCCTCCTGTCGCATTCACTTACAGGATGCGACAGAAAACTTGCGATGGCCGCCAATCTCTCGGTGTTCTGCTCGCGCCACTGTGCGGGGGTGACGCCTGTCACCTGAGCACGCGTCAGTACGCGCGGCTGGTCGACGAGTGGGGGACCGCGATTGGGCTGACACCTGAGGACTACGGCACTCACTCGCTGCGCAGGACGAAAGCGTCGCTCATATACAAGGCGACCGGCAATCTACGAGCGATTCAGACTTTGCTCGGACATAGCAAGATCGAGAACACAGTTCGATGCCGGACGGGCGCAAAACTTTCCTGCGCCGGGCAACGTATAGCTTTCCGGCCCCTGCCAGATTGCCGAGGTCGAGACTACGCGTGTTGTAACCGCATCATAACACGAAAAAGCATCTGCGGATCGCCCGTTTCGCGAACCGTCTCGAGCGCCGCGGGTTCCTGAAGGTCCGCTTCTTAAGATCCGATCCTCGAAGCTGCCGGTCAACTACCGGCCCCAAGGTTGCCAGTCAGCAGCGCGCATTTTGCAACCAAGTGGAATCACTTGGCGCCGCAGAAATGCGGCTATGACAAATAGATGGAGCGGGAGTTCAATTTGAACGTATCCCGCTCTGGTCGGGAGGGCGATAAGCCTGGACTTCACCCGGCTCGCTCAGGCTTTGCAGGGTGCCGGGTGCGGCGCCGCCGATCCAGCCCAGCACCGAGCGGGCGAGTTCGGCTCCGGCCAGCCGGAAGTTCTCGTTGACGACCAGCAATTCGCTGCGAAACAGGTGCAGAAGCTCCGACGATTGTTTGGACACTACATCGACATCGCGGCCAAGCTTGAGGCCGGCGTCTTCGATGCCGGCGACGATGGCAAGCGTCGCGGCGGCGGCGCTGCTGATGAAACCGTCCGGCCTGACGTCGCGGCGCATCAGCTGCGCGGTCCGCATTCTGATCTGCTCGATCGAATGATCGATCGAAACGGTGTTGAACGGAATCTCGCTGGCACCGACCTCGCTCAGCGCATCGGCAAAGCCGTTCAGCGTGTGACCGTGATAGGTCAACTCGACCGGCGGCGCCAGCAGTGCCAGCCGGCGGCGGCCGATGCCGGCCAGATGGCGCACTGCCTCGGCTGCGAAAGCGTAATTGTCGAAATCATGGTAGGGATGGATCAGCCCCATGTCGGTGCGGCCATGCGTAGCAAAGGGGATGCCGCGCTCCAGCATATAACGTGCCCTCGGGTCGTTCGGCTGCGTGCGCGAAATGATGACGCCGTCGGCTGAACCGGTTTCCACGAGGTAACGGATCGGGTCGAGCGGATCCTGCGAGCGTGAATAGGGCGTCACGATCAAGTGATAGGGCGTATCGGCAATGACTTCCGAAACACCGTAGATGATGTCCGAGACAAAGCTCATGATCTCGTGCTCGGTGTTGAGCACCAGGCTGATGACATTGGTCTTGCCGGTGCGCAGGCGGACGCCGGCACGGTTGGGCCGATAGCCGATTTGTTTGGCGACAAGCTGGACGCGACGCCTGGTCTCGGCGCCGATCTCGGGCGCGTCCTTCAGCGCGCGCGACACGGTGGTGACGCCCAGCCCGGTCATGAAGGCGAGCGTCTTCAGTGTCGGCCGGCCCTGCCCCGACGCTTCGTCGGCCTTCTCTTTTTGATGCCTGTTCATTCGTCCCGCCCCGTCAGGCGCATAGCAGTTGCCGGGCAGGCCGGCAATCGGCGGGCCGCGGGTACGCCGCGGGCCTTCACCGAATGAGACCGCTATATACTGAAACGTTACAGATTGTCACTGCCGTCGCGATATCACTGGTGATAGGCGCAAAACGAGCGGTACTCCGGTCGGCGCAAAAAAGAACGATTGAAACGGGCTTTTCCGGGTTTCTGGCGTCGCAGCACCAATTTTTTGCAGTGCAACCTCTCTTGTTGCGATGCGGTAGCTCGACAGGCCAGGTGATTTTATTCGCGCTTCGAAAAAATTTGGCGCCGGATTTGCCTGAGGGGTTGCGCGTCCGAAGCAATTGCCGTATCCAAAATCTGTAACGTTTCAGATTCTGGGAGGAACGAAATGCGATACCAACTCATGACTGCTGCGCTGGCATTGACGACCGCGCTGCAATTCGCCGGCCCGGCGGCCGCGACGGATCTGGAAGTCACCCATTGGTGGACCTCCGGCGGCGAGGCGGCAGCGGTCGCCGAACTCGCCAAGGCTTTCGACGCAACCGGCAATCACTGGGTTGACGGCGCCATCGCCGGCTCCGGCGGCACAGCGCGGCCGATCATGATCAGCCGCATCACCGGCGGCGACCCGATGGGCGCGACCCAGTTCAATCACGGCCGGCAGGCGGAAGAATTGGTGCAGGCCGGGCTGATGCGCGACCTCACCGATCTCGCCACCAAGGAAAAGTGGACGGAAATCGTGCAGCCGAAGAGCCTGCTCGACGGCTGTACCCTCGATGGCAAAATCTATTGCGTGCCGGTCAATATCCACTCCTGGCAGTGGCTGTGGCTGTCGAACGCCGCCTTCGAAAAAGCCGGCGTGCCGGTGCCGAAGAACTGGAATGAATATGTCGCTGCGGCGCCCGCGCTTGAAAAAGCAGGCATCCAGCCGCTCGCGGTCGGCGGCCAGCCCTGGCAGGCCTCCGGCGCTTTCGACGTGCTGCTCGCGGCGGTCGGCGGCACCGATGCCTTCCTCAAGGTCTATAAGGACAAGGACGCGGAATTCGCCGCCGGGCCCGAAGTCGCCAAGGTCTTCAAGGCCGCGGACGACGCCCGCAAGATGGCGAAGAACACCAATGTGCAGGACTGGAACCAGGCCACCAACCTGGTCATCACCGGCAAGGCCGGCGGCCAGATCATGGGTGACTGGGCGCAGGGCGAGTTCCAGGTTGCCGGCCAGACCGCCGGCAAGGACTATACTTGCCTTCCGGGCCTCGGCCTCAACGAGATGATCGCCACCGGCGGCGACGCTTTTTACTTCCCGCTGCTGAAGGATCCCGAAAAATCGAAGGCGCAGGAAGTGCTGGCCCACACGCTGCTTGATCCCAAGACGCAGGTCGCCTTCAATCTCAAGAAGGGTTCGCTGCCGGTGCGCGGCGACGTCGACCTCAAGGCGGCGAACGACTGCATGAAGAAGGGCCTCGAAATCCTCGCCAAGGGCAATGTCATGCCTTGGACGGACCAGTTGCTTTCGCAGGATACGCAGAAGCAAAAGGAGGATCTGTTCTCCGAGTTCTTCGCCAAGCAGGACATGACCGTGGAAGATGCGCAGAAGCGCTTCGCCGCCATCGTCGGTTCGGCCGATTGAGCGATCGATCAAGCGCCTCACTCCCGCCCCTGCGAGCGCAGGGTCGGGAGCTCGGGTCAAGACCTCTTGACCCTCCCGCCCTTACCCGATCCAGCGCGGCTGTGCAGATGAGCAAGAGCGAACGCCCCAGCCAACTCTTTCGCAACCTCAATGCGAAAATCGCTTCGATCCCAATGATCTTCACCGCGCTGGTGATCTTCGTCGGCGGCACCGTCTGGACGGTGCTGTATTCCTTCACCAATTCCAAGCTGCTGCCGCGGCTGCATTTCGTCGGGATCGACCAGTATTACCGGCTGTGGGCGACGCCGCGCTGGCTGATCTCGATCGAGAACCTGCTGATCTACGGCGTGCTGTCGCTGGTGTTCTCGCTGGTGATCGGTTTCCTGCTTGCTGCCCTGCTCGACCAGAAGATCCGGTTCGAGGACACATTCCGGACCATTTTCCTCTATCCCTTCGCCCTGTCCTTCATCGTCACCGGTCTCGTCTGGCAGTGGCTGCTCAACCCCGAGTTCGGTGTCCAGGCAGTGGTGCGCAGCCTCGGCTGGACGAGCTTCAGCTTCAATCCGCTCTATGATTCCAGCATCGTCATCTACGGCATATTGATCGCTGCTCTCTGGCAAGGCACCGGGCTCATCATGTGTCTGATGCTGGCAGGCCTGCGCGGCATCGACGAGGATATCTGGAAGGCCGCGCGGGTCGACGGGATACCGACCTGGAAGACCTATCTGTTCATCATCATACCGATGATGCGGCCGGTCTTCATCACCACGCTGGTCATCGTCGCCTCCAACATCGTTCGCGTCTACGACCTTGTCGTCGCGCAGACCAGCGGCGGGCCTGGTATCGCCTCCGAAGTCCCGGCCAAATATGTCTATGATTACATGTTCTTCGCCCAGAACCTCGGCCAAGGGTTCGCCGCTTCGACGATGATGCTGCTGTCGGTGATCATCGTCATCGTGCCGTGGGCCTATCTCGAGTTCGGAGGCAAGAAGCGTGTCTGACCATGCCGTCTCATTGCCTGCCATTGGCGGCGCCGGCGGGCTCGAAGCCTACGGGCCGAGCGGACCGAAGCCGCGCCACACGTTCTCGCGCCGCAACATCTTCCTCTACGGCGCGCTGATCGTGGTGGCGCTCTACTATCTTTTGCCGCTCTACGTCATGGTGGTGACATCGCTTAAAGGCATGCCCGAGATACGCCTTGGCAACATCTTCTCGCCGCCGATGGAGATCACCTTCGAGCCCTGGGTCAAGGCCTGGTCGAGCGCCTGCACCGGGCTCAACTGCGACGGGCTGTCGCGTGGCTTCTGGAATTCGGTGCGCATCACCATCCCGTCGGTGATCCTGTCGATCGCGCTCGCCTCGGTGAACGGCTATGCGCTGGCCAACTGGCGCTTCAAAGGGGCCGACACTTTCTTCATCATCCTGATCGTCGGCGCCTTCATCCCGTATCAGGTGATGATCTATCCGATCGTCATTATCCTGCGCGAGGTCGGCCTCTACGGCAGCCTCAGCGGCCTGGTGATCGTCCATTCCATCTTCGGCATGCCGATCCTCACACTGTTGTTCCGCAACTACTTTACCTCCATGCCGGAGGAGCTGTTCCGGGCAGCGCGTGTCGACGGCGCCGGCTTCTGGGGCATCTATTTCCGCATCATGCTGCCGATGTCGCTGCCGATCTTCGTCGTCGCCATCATCCTGCAGGTGACCGGCATCTGGAACGACTTCCTGTTCGGCGTCGTCTACACCCGCCCCGACACCTATCCGATGACGGTGCAGCTCAACAACATCGTCAACTCGGTGCAAGGCGTGAAGGAATACAACGTCAACATGGCAGCCACCATCCTGACCGGCCTGGTGCCGCTGATCGTCTATTTCCTGTCCGGAAAATTGTTTGTGCGCGGCATCGCCGCCGGCGCGGTGAAAGGATGATGGCGATGAACGCAAACGGCAGTGTTGAGGTAAACGGCAGCAGCGGGGCAAACGGCACCAGCGTCTCGATCCAGAACCTGTCGCTGAATTTCGGCGCGATATCGGTGCTGCAGACGCTCAACCTCGATGTCGCAGAAGGCGAGTTCATCGTGCTGCTCGGCCCGTCCGGCTGCGGCAAGTCGACCCTGCTCAACTGCATTGCCGGGCTGCTGGACGTTTCCGAAGGCCGCATCTTCATCAAGGGCAAGAACGTCACCTGGGAAGAGCCCAAGGATCGCGGCATCGGCATGGTGTTCCAGTCCTACGCGCTCTATCCGCAGATGACGGTGGAGAAGAACCTGTCGTTTGGGCTGCGCGTTGCCGGCCTCGCCAAGGACGAGATCGCCAAGCGCATCGCCCGGGCCGCCGAGATCCTGCAGATCGAGCCGCTTTTGCATCGCAAGCCGGCGGCTCTGTCCGGTGGCCAGCGCCAGCGCGTGGCGATCGGGCGCGCACTTGTGCGTGACGTCGATGTCTTTCTGTTCGACGAGCCGCTCTCCAACCTCGACGCCAAGCTGCGCGCGGAATTGCGCGTCGAGATAAAGCTGCTGCATCGCAAGCTCGAGAACACCATGATCTACGTCACCCACGACCAGATCGAGGCGATGACGCTGGCCGACCGCATCGCGGTGATGAAGGGCGGCGTCATCCAGCAGCTCGATGCACCGCAGACCATCTATAACCGGCCGGTCAACCGGTTTGTCGCCGGCTTCCTCGGCTCGCCGGCGATGAACTTCCTTGACGGCAGGCTGGAGCAGGCGGACGGCGACTGGCACTTCGTCGCCGAGGATGTACGGATTCCGCTTGCCACCTATGCTTTCGAGAAGGACCCGGTGCCGGGGCCGGCCGTGTTCGGCATTCGCCCCGAGCACGTCGCGTTCAACAGCGGCACGGGATGGCCATTCGCAGCCACGGCAAGTGTCGAGGTCGTCGAGCCCATGGGTTCCGACACGCTGGTCTGGCTGAAGCTCGGCGGCCAGAATTTCACGGTACGGGTGACAGCCGAGCGCACGCCAAACAACGCCGAGGCGGTCGGCATCGGTTTTGATCCGATGCGCGCCTCGCTGTTCGACGCCGCCACAGGTAACCGCCTCTAGAGCAGATCTAGCCACCCAAGACTCTTCCATTCCCCCCAAGACTCATCCCCCCAAGACTAACCATCCACAAGAAAACGGACAGAGACGATGAACTGGTCATTCCAACTTTACAGTGCCCGCAATTTCCAGCCCTGGGAGGGCGTGCTCAAGATGCTGGGCGAGCTTGGTTACAGCCAAGTCGAAGGGTTCGGTGGTGTCTATGACGATCCCAAGGCATTCCGTGCGGAACTCGACAAGAACGGGCTTGCCATGCCGACCGGGCATTTCTCGATCGACGCGCTCGAGAAGGATTTCGATGGCGTGCGCAGGACGGCCGACGCGCTCGGCATCACGCTGCTCATCTGCCCGTTCCTGAACGCCGAGTTCAGGCCGGCCGACACAGCCGGCTGGCGCGGCTTCGGCGAACGCCTGGCCAAGGTCGGCGAGACGGCCAGGAAAGCCGGCTATGGCTTTACCTGGCACAACCATGATTTCGAGTTCAAGGCGCTTGCCGACGGCTCGGTGCCGCAGGACCATATTCTGTCCTCGGCGCCTGACATCGGCTGGGAGATGGACGTCGCCTGGGTGGTGCGCGGCGGCGTCGATCCGCTGCCCTGGATCGAGAAGCACGGCAAGCGCATCGTCGCCGTCCACGTCAAGGACATGGCCAAGGCGGGCGAGGGACTCGACGAGGACGGCTGGTCGGATGTCGGCCACGGCACCATCGACTGGCCCGGCCTGATCAAGGCGCTGCGCGCCAAAAGCGCCGCAAAATACTACGTCATGGAACAGGACAATCCCAACGATATCGCGCGCTTCGCCCGCCGCTCGATCGCAGCCGCCAAGACCTATTAGGAGCACACCAGCATGGCAACAAAACTTGGCATCGGCGTCATCGGCTGCGGCAACATCTCGAAGGCGTATTTCTCGCTGGCGCCGCTGTTCCGTGGCATCGAGATGCGCGCCTGCGCCGACATCAACATGGAAGCGGCGAAAGCGCGGGCAAAAGAGTTCAAGCTGCGCGCCGAGACCGTCGAGGGGCTACTCAAGGCCGACGATATCGACATCATCGTCAACCTGACCATTCCGGCGGTGCATTACGAGGTGTCGAAGCAGATTCTCGACGCCGGCAAGCATGTTTATTCGGAGAAGCCCTTCGTGCTCTCGGTCAAGGAAGGGCTCGACCTGAAGAAACGGGCCGAAAGCAAGGGGCTGCGCATCGGTTCGGCGCCCGACACCTTCCTCGGCGGCGCGCACCAGCTTGTCCGCGACCTGATCGACACCGGCAGGCTCGGCAGGATCACCAGCGGCACCTGTCATGTGATGAGCCATGGGATGGAACATTGGCACCCCAATCCGGACTTCTTCTTCCAGCCGGGCGCCGGGCCGGTGCTCGATATCGGACCGTATTACATCACCAACCTGATCCAGCTGATCGGGCCGGTGAAGCAGGTCGCGGCTTTTGCTTCGATCCCGATGACGGAACGCATCATCAGCTCGAAGCCGCGCGCCGGCGAAAAGATCCCGGTCTCCACGCCGACGACGATCCATGGCGTGCTGGAATTCGAGAACGGCGCCGTGGTGACGCTCAACACCAGCTGGGATGTCTGGAGCCATGGCCACGCGCCGATGGAGCTCTATGGCGAGGTAGGCACGGTGTTCGTGCCGGATCCGAATTTCTTCGGCGGCGAGGTGCGCTACACCGAGGCCGCCAAGCCGGTGAAGAAGCTGCCGAAATGGCGGCATCCGTTCGGCGTGCCCAACGAGATGCATTCGCATGGCATGATGGCCAACTACCGCACCGCCGGCCTTGCCGACATGGCGATCGCGATTACCGAAGGCCGGCCGCACCGCTGCTCGATGGAACTGGCGCTGCATGCCGTCGATGTCATGACCGGCCTGTTGCGTTCTGGCGAGACCGGAAAGTTCGTCGCCATGCAGACCAGCTGCGAGCGGCCCGCGGCACTCGGCGTCAAGGCAGCGAAGGAGCTGCTGGCGAAGAAGAAAACGAAGTAGGCGGCGCACCTCCCAAGCACCGTAAAAGCCTCTCCCCGTTTGCGCGGGGAGAGGCTAAAGGTGCGGAAGGCTCGGCTGCCGTGCGTCGCGGCGACAGCCGTCGGGCTCGTTTCGATATGAGGATTTCCCATGCCCTATGTTCCCGCCGAGAACCGCTACGAAAAGATGGTCTACAATCGCTGCGGGCGGTCCGGCCTGAAGCTGCCGGCGATCTCGCTCGGGCTGTGGCACAATTTCGGCGATGACACGCCGCATAGAACCAAGCAGGCAATCACGCGCAAGGCCTTCGATCTCGGCATCACGCATTTCGATCTCGCCAACAATTACGGCCCGCCGCCCGGCTCGGCGGAGCGGGCCTTTGGCGAGATCCTGCGGACGGACTTTGCCGGTTATCGCGACGAGCTGATCATCTCGACCAAGGCCGGCTACGAAATGTGGGCAGGACCTTACGGCGAATGGGGCGGCCGCAAATATGTGCTGGCCAGCCTCGACCAGAGCCTGAAGCGGATGGGGCTCGATTATGTCGACATCTTCTATTCCCATCGCTTCGACCCCGACACCCCTCTGGAAGAGACGATGGGCGCGCTCGATCACGCGGTGCGCTCGGGCAAGGCGCTCTATGCCGGCATTTCCTCCTATAATTCACAGCGCACCCGCGAAGCCGCCGACATTTTGAAGCAGCTCGGCACGCCTTGCGTGATCCATCAGCCGAGCTATTCGATGCTTAACCGCTGGGTCGAGGACGACGGCCTGCTCGATACACTCGAGGGGCTTGGCGTCGGTTCCATCGTGTTCTCGCCGCTGGCACAAGGCATGCTGACCGACAAATATCTCGGCGGCATCCCCGATGGCAGCCGCGCCAGCCAGGGCAAGTCGCTGCGCCCGGCATTCATCAACGACAAATCGATCGCAAATATCGAGGCGCTGAACGTCATCGCCCGTCGCCGCGGCCAGACGCTGGCGCAGATGGCGCTGGCCTGGGTGTTGCGCCGGGGCAGGGTGACGTCGGCGCTGATCGGCGCCAGCCGGCCGGAACAGGTCGTGGATTGCGTCGGCGCGCTCGAGACGCTCGACTTCAGCGATGCCGAGCTCGCCGAGATCGACACCTTTGCACGCGAGTCGGACATCAATCTCTGGGCGACGTCGGCCGAGCGCAAGGGGCCGCCAAGGAAGTAGGCGGAGACGGTCCGCGGTCCGTTTTCATCGAAAGACGCGGCAGCGCAAACTGATAGCTGTCTTCGACACGGTGGCCAGCGGCTAACTTTCGGCTGCCTTGAGGTTCCGCGCGGCTTCTTCGAGTGCGGCTCTGTCGTTGCCGAGCCTGTCGATCAGCTCTTGCGCCTGATCACCGGTTATCCCGGTGCGCATCGCCAGTGCCTCGACCGTCAGAACGTCGGAACTGGCGATCACTCCAGCCGGACCGCGATCCGCGTCGTCGAGGTCAAGCTCTCGCTTCGCCTGCTGCCAATGACGCTCATGTTCGCCGTGCGGGCGGCCTTCGCGCACCCAGATTTCATAGGCTCGCTGCCGAATTTTTTCATGTCGATCGTCATCCATGGCGGTTCCTCCCTTGTGGCGTTTTCACCAACGCGGGGAGCGCTGGAACGATCCGATGTTGATGCCGAATTCGCACACATGCCGAACAAATCCCGGGTTCTCACCGAACAAACACCGGACAGAATCGTTTTGCCGAGGAACCTGCACAGTGGGCCGACCGTTGAGCCGAGCCTTCCGCAAAGGAGATTACCATGGCCGACGACCCGAACGAATCCGCAGCACCCAAGATGACTCAACGTGAAGCTCAGGAAGCCCTGGAGAAGCAGGTCGCGCAGCTGAGGCGTGAGATCAGCAAGATCAATCGGACCTTGGCCGAACGCGCGGAAGAGGCGATCGAAGAGGCCGGCGACTGGTATGACAGCGCTGCTGACCGCGCGTCCCGGACGGCGCAAGCCCTGCGCAACAGGGCGCAGACGGTTTCCGGGGTCGTCCAGGAGAATCCCGGCACAGTATCGTCCGCATTCATACTCGGAGCGGCCGTAGGGGCGCTACTGGGCCTCGCCTTGGCCGCCACAGACCAGCGCCGCGATCGCTGGTTCTAGTTCCGACCAAAAGTTTCCGGGCAGAAGCGGCGGGATTGCTCGCGCCGTTCGTTCGTTCAGCGGGTGACGCCGGTCAGGGGGTCGCCGGCTTCTGCGCCGTGCCGAGGGCTTTGGGTGCTGCGGGCACGGGCGCTGCCGTTTTCATCTTCTCCTCGATCCAGCCGGTGTAATTGGCCAGCCGCGTGTAGATGCCGTAGGCGTTCTTGTGGCCGCAGGCGGTGCCGCCGTCGGCCGGACCTTCGCCCCAGCTGACGACGCCGACCTGCACCGGACCATCGGCGCCGGTCATGAACAGCGGTCCGCCGCTGTCGCCATTGCAGGCGTCGCGCTCGCCGCTGGCCGTTCCGGCGCAGATCATGTTGCCGGTCAGCGGATCCGCCATGTCGGCAGCAATCGCGTTGGCGGCCGCCTCGATGCCCCTTTCCGAATAACGCATGCGGCGGGCGAGCTCGCCGAGCGCTGCTTTCAAATCATGCGCATAAATCGCCTTGATGCCGCTGTTGCAGGTTGCGTTCGGCTGGAGGTCCAGGTCGGCGACCATCAGCGCGGTGGGAAATGTTCCGTCCTGCATCTTGCCCCAGCCGGTGACTGTCGTCTTGCCGGCGTCGGGGGTCGGCTCACTGGCAATTTTGATGGTCGGGGCATCGGCCGGCTCGGCCAGCCGGATCAGGCCGAGATCGTTGTCCAGCGTCTGCTCGCTGTAGCCCTCGTTGACGATGATCTCCACCGCCTTGTAGCGCTTGCCCTCGCTGAGATCGGTGGCGCCCGTGAGCACGGTGACCACATCAGGCGAAATCGGCTCGCCGTCGTCATTGAGGCAGTGCGCCGCGGTCAGCACCCATTGCGGCGCGATCAGGCTGCCGCCGCAGAACTGCGCATTCGCCTGCGAGGCCGGGCTTTTGTCCAGCTTGCCCGTGGTCAGCAATGCCACCTGGAACGGGTAGGCGCCCGTCTCGGCCTGCTTGCCGCCGTAGACGCGATCGGCGCCGTCGGGGTTCTCCGCCCTGGCCTTTGCCCTGGCCTCGGCCACGCGTTTCATCGGCGAGATCGCCGCCTCCGGCCGGGCGGCCGCGTCCGTGGCATGAACGGAATCAACGACCGGCAAGGCCGCCGCGATGCCGAGCAGCGCGGCGGCGGCAATCGGTCTGAACCTATGGATGATCTTCACCTCGAACCCCCTGAGACAATATTCCGACAGGTCAGCCACGGACGCATGATCCACTGAAATGGAACCGGCCGGTGAGATCATGCTCCAAGGCGGAGCGCGATCCGTCACAAAACCGAGCACCACTTTTGCTAATCGTGCTGTCGAACCAAGCCCGCCCAAATCCTATAGCCCCCCACGGGCTATGTGAAAGCAATTTGTCATTGCCAATGTTGGATTAATTTAGGCAGTATACCGTTGCGGGCATTTTTTGGCGGGGACCTAAACTGGCTGCACTGAATAATGGCCCGGTAAAGGCGCCGGCAACCAATTTCATTTTTCGTCACCACCACGATCTCGACAATATTTCTCTATCTTGATCCAGTCCTTGCTGACTTTTGGGAGAGTCTCACCATGACAAAACTGACACATAGCATTATTGCGTCCGCGTTGCTTTCCACCGCAATGTGGGCGGTTCCTGCCTTGGCTGCCGATCCAGGCTCCGCCAATGCTGGCAACGGCGAAAGCATGCGGGACGTGACATCGGGCGATTACAAGCCCGGCCGGGCGAAACCGATCGCCCCGCCGAAACTGACCGACGACGAGGCCAACCGCGCCGCGCCGCTCGCCGACGAAGCAACGGCAGTCAAATCTTATGGCATCGTCGGCCGCTCCGCCGATGGCAAGGACATCAAGATCGACCCGAACGAGACGCTGAAGGACCTTGTCATCAAGGAAATGAACGCGCCCGCCGACGGGCAGAAGTCCGATAATTCCGGACTAAGCGGAGGCGAAGAGGCCGGCCGCCAGGTGTTCGGGACGGACGACCGCGAGCAGATCAAGAATACCAAAACCTACCCGTTCACCGCGATCGGCTATCTCGAAGGCAAATCGAAGAGCGGCAGCTATGGCAGCTGCTCGGCGACACTGATCGGCCCGCGCACGGTGCTCACCGCGGCGCACTGCCTCTACAGCCACGAGGACAAGGCCTGGCTCGACGATATCCTGTTCGTGCCGGCTCTCAATGGCAAGACCGCCGACGACGCTCCGTTCGGCGCCTTCACCTATGAAAGCGCCTATATCGTCCAGGGCTTCATCGACAATTACCAAGGCTTTTACGGCTCTGTCGTGCCGTGGGATCTCGGCATCGTCACTCTCAAGCAGGATGTCGGCACCAATCTCGGCTGGCTGGGCTATGCCAACTATGTGGATCTCGGCGATTTCACCGCCAACATCATCGGCTATCCCGGCGACAAGCCGATGGGCACGATGTGGAAGGCGACCTGCGAAGTGCACGCCGAAAACATCGCCACCGAGTATTTCCAGTACGACTGCGACACGTATCCAGGTTCGAGCGGCAGCTCGGTCTATGCCTATGACAATGGCTCCAAGCAGCGCGTCATCACCGGCGTGAACGTGGCCGAGAGCCCGGATGCCAATACCGCCGTGCGCCTGAACGCCATCAACGTCCAGTGGATCAACAGCCTGTACAAATAGGCCTGCAGAGTGCGCGCCGCGATCATCGGGGCGGGTTATCTATTTTAGCGGCATTTCTGCGACGCCAAATATGATCACACTTGGCTGCAAAATGCTCCAATCAAAGCCGGCGGCGGAGCATTTCCGTTGCCGGCTTTCGCATTTTCGGGGATTATCTGGATTGGGCCGGGGGTGGCGCCTGGCGGACATAGTTCTCGATTGGCAGGGCGAAGGTCGGCGAACCGGCCTTGCGCTCCTTGTCGATATAGCCGGCAAAATAGCTCCAGAACGAGGCGGCATAGTCGCGGAAATACGAGTCGGCGACCTGACGCGAGCAAAGCCTGCCTTCGACGCAGAAGGAAAGACGGTTGAGGAAATAGACGATACGGTCGAAATTGTCGCTGAACTCGGCAAGCGGCATGTCGCCGCCGGTTGCGCTCATCGCCTCGATGCCGATGCGTTGCCGATAGACCTGTTCCTCGGTCGGCGTGGGATTGGCGCTGAGCAGATTGCCGTATTTGGCATTGAGCGTCGCCAGGCGTTGCTTGAGGGCCCGTTGCGCCTGCTGGTAATCCTTGCTTTCCCAGAGCTCGACCAGCGACATCGTCTGTTCGACACGCTTCTGCTCCTGGTTTGCCAGGAACTGGTAGACCGAAAAGATCAAGGTGAAGATGATCGCCAGCCGTACCAGCAATCCGGACCAGGCATAGACAAGCATGCGCCAGTCGCGATCGGTGAACGGGTTCGCCTCCTTCTTGACCTCGTGATTGCTCACCCAAGGCAGGCCTTCGACGGTTTCCGGCAGTGACGCCGGCTTCTTTTGCGGTACCGGCGCCGCCCCTGCCTGCTGCGTTGCGTCGCTCCCTGCTTTCGTCATCCGCAGATGTCCAGTTCGATGATAGCTGACGGATCGAGCACGATGCCCGGCGTCTCCAGCTTCTTCTTCAGGCAATCCAGCTGCGCCCGCGAAACGATGAACTGCACGTCAGGCTCCACCTGCGGCTTGCCAGGCGACGGCAACGGCTCGACCACGCCGCGTGAGGTGCAGCTGCTGAGATCGACGACGACGGCGGTGTTGCCGGTTTTGGCGATCTGGTCGTACTGATCGAGAAAGCAACTCGCCAGTTCGGAGTTGATGACGACCTCCTTGGCGCAAAGGCCGCAGATCTCGTCCGCCGAGGCATTGGCGGCCAGCAACAGCCCGGCGACAAGGCCGGCGGTTGTTGCGCGCCACGAAAATACCATCCTGTTCACGAACGCCCTCATCCGTTCCGTTCGGCCGCCGACAGCGGCGGTCGAAGAATGTTCATTATCAGCCGATCAGGCAAGAGGCCTGGCCGGGCGCTTGATCCCGCCTCAGGCGCGCGGCACCGTCTCCATCGGGAAGATCATCACGGCGCCCTTCGATGCCTTGTCGTCGGTGAGCCGCATGGCCGACCGCGTCGCCGGCGCCATGCCGATATCGGCCAGCATATCGGAGAAACTTGGCTGTCCCAGTCCGCGCGTTACCGAGACAACCCCCGCTTGCGCCAGGAAGCTCAGGTCCTGCTTCTCGCTCTGCGGCGGCGCCTCGGTCAAGACGGCGATCATCTGCTCCATGCCGAAGCTGGTGTCGGTGAATTTGAACAGGCCTTCCTCGAGCACGGCGCCCTCGGTCAGGCGCTCGGCAAGAAAATGCTGGATGGAATAGTCGGAGCCGACATAGAGCACGTTGATGTCAACCAGGTTGGTCGAGCCGTTCCAGACCAGCACATGCACCTGATCGTCGGGCGAAACACGCGGCACCGTCGACGGCTCGATAGGCTGCAGCGCGTCACTGTCCAGACGCTTGATCCGGAACTCGACGTCGACCTCTTCCGGCCGATAATCCGAAGCGGCGGCCAGCCTCGACAGGCCGATGGCGCGGAAGATTTTCGTCAGGTTCCTGGCCGCGGCGTCGATCAGCTTTTCGCGGCCGTCCGGATGAATGACGATCAGCGGCGGCTTGCTGCCATCCTTGAGCGTCATGTCGCCCGAAGCTGGCAGGAACCACAGCGCCGGCGCGTCGGTGGCGTCTTCTGCGGCGCCGGCAATGGCATTCTCGCGCAGCACGGCGAGACGCAGATCTGCGCTCTTGCCCGGCTCGACCAGCGCGATGTGGAACCCTGAGTTCTCCCTGGCCGCCAGATCGTCGAGAACCGAGTTCGCCAGCGCAGCCTCTTTCTCGAGGCCTTTGGCCGCTGCCGGCCGCGCGACCACGAGCTTGTAGTCGACGGCGAGCTCGGCGAGCCGGGCATAGGCATTGGCGGGGATGTCAGCCAGCTTGAGCGCCGGCTTGCCGCCGAACTCGACCGGCTGGACCCGGCTCTCCAGGTTCTTTGCCGATCGCACCTGGAGATAACCAAGCGCCTCGGACAGCGGCGACAGCGCCGACGGCAAGATTGCCAGCTTGCTGCCGGGGGTGAGGCGATGCAGCAGTCCGGCGCCGATGGTGGCTTTGTCGTCCTTGACGACGATCGGCCATTGCATGACCGCATCGGTCTTGTCGGTGCCGAAGACGCGTGCGTCGAGTTCTCCCTCGAACAGCGGCGTTGGCCGGGTGCGGCCGTCCGCCGAATATTGCTGCAGCACCGACTGACCGAGCTGGCGGTAGGTGATGTTGGGGTTCTCGGCCAGTTTCGACAGGATGGTGAAGGTGAACAGCCCGAAACGCGGCGCATCGGCCGTGCCCCTGGGCAGCGGCATCTCAGGCGTCGTCTCCACCGTCTGCGCCGCGTAGAAGGCGACCAATTTACCCTTGGTGGTCGGCTCGGCGCCGGTCGGCGCCAGCTTGAAGGCCGGCTTGCGCTGCCCGTCCTCGCCAAAGCCGCGCGGCGCGGCCGACGCAATCCCGTCATAGGCTTTCACCGCAGCCGCCCTGGCAGCATCGTCGCCGCCGACCAGATCGGCGAACTCGACCTTGCGTTCCAGTTCGTCGTCGACCTCGGCGGCGCGCGTCGCCGTGCCGGAATGGCAGCAGTCGAACACGGCCCAGATAAAGGCGCCCTTGTCGCGAATGGCGTCGAGTGCGGTGCCGATCTCGTTGTCGACCAGCGCATTGGGCACGCCCTGTTCGTGGTTGACCCATTTGTCGATGTCGGACGGCAAGAAAATTTCGTCGAGGCCGTCGGTCTCGTCGCCCTTGGTCGCCGCGGGCTGTTGCGCGCCGTGACCGGACAAATGCAGATAGACGAAATCATCACGCTGGACCTTGGCGGCAAGGTCGGCGAGTGCTGCCTTGATCGCCGCATGTGTCGGCGGTCCGTTGGCGCCTTCGACATCCTTGGCGAGCAGCGTGACGTTTTCGGCCAGGAATTTTACCGGCGCGGGCGTGTTCCCCAGGAGGTAATCGCGCACCAGGCCGGCATCGTTTTTCGGTCCGATCAGCCAGTTTTTCTTCGGCAGGTTCGGGTAATCGGTGCAGGCAACAAGCAGCGCATGGTAGGTGCGCGCCGCTGCGAATGCCCGAAACGGCACCAGGCCGGCAGCGGCCAGCGCAGACGTGCCGGCAAGCAGCGTCCGCCGCGTCACTTTGATCATGGTTGCTTCCCCAAGCCCGATCGAATTTCCAAGCACGGCCAGCCTGGCTGACGATTTTGTCAGTATTTTGAATATGGCGCCGCCGGCCAGCCGACCACCGGCTGCGAATAGAAACAGTAGCAAAAATAGCAGTTCGTCGCTATCTCAGTGCAAGAGGTCGAATTGCATGCGAACTGGCAGTGATCGGCACGGAGCGGCTTGGAACGGGATCATGGCGGCAAGGGATGTACTGACGAAGAACCAGCTTTGCGTTCTCGAGAAACTCGAGGCCGCCAGCGGGCCGCTCAGCGCCTATACGTTGCTCGACCAATTGCGCGAGCGCGGTTTTCGCGCACCGCTGCAGGTCTATCGGGCGCTCGACACGCTGGTGAAGTCCGGCTTCGTGCACAGGCTCGAAAGCCTCAATTCCTTCGTCGCCTGTGCCGAGCCGCACGACCACAGCCATTCGATGACGGCGTTTGCCATCTGCGACAGCTGCGGCCAGGTGACCGAGTTCTCCGACCACGATGTCGGCCACCGGCTCGACGAATGGGTGCGCTCGACCGGCTTCGCCGCCAAGAAGGCGGTGATCGAGTTTCGTGGGACTTGTGCGAAGTGTTTGGCTGAAGCGGCTTGAGGGCTTACTAAGCCGCGAGATGCTGGCGGGACAGCGCCCCCCTCTGTCCTGCCGGACATCTCCCCCGCAAGGGGGGAGATTGGCAGCTTCAATTTCACCGCCCATTTTTGCAACGCCGACGGTTGGCGAAAGCCGGGGCGACATCCGATCTCCCCCTTGCGGGGGAGATGTCCGGCAGGACAGAGGGGGGTGGGAAGGATCGCGACTTAGCCGGCTGCAGACGGGACGTTAATGCGCCTCTTCCCAGTTGTTGGCGGCGCGGGCGTCGACGTGCAGCGGCACCGACATCGATACCGCCGGCATGGCGGCGTTCTCCATGACGTGGCAGACGACGGGAATCGTCGCCTCGACCTCGGCTTCGGCCGTCTCGAAGACCAGTTCGTCATGCACCTGCAGCAGCATGCGGGCGGAAAGCTTCGCCTTCTCCAGCGCCTCGTCCATGCGGATCATGGCGCGACGGATGATGTCGGCGGCGGTGCCCTGCAGGCGTGCGTTGATCGAGGCGCGCTCGTTGAACGCCCGGATCGAGGGGTTTGACGATCTGATCTCCGGGTAGTGGATGCGGCGGCCGAAGATGGTCTCGACGAAGCCGTGCTCGCGCGCATAGGCCTTGGTGGCGTCGATATAGTCGCGGATGCCGGGGAAGCGCTCGAAATATTTCTTGATGTAGTCACCGGCTTCTTCGCGTGCGATCGACAGCTGGTTGGCGAGGCCAAAGGCCGAAATGCCGTAGATGATGCCGAAATTGATCGCCTTGGCACGGCGGCGCACTTCCGAAGGCATGCCCTCGACCGGCACGTTGAACATTTCCGAGGCGGTGATGGCGTGGATGTCGGCGCCGTCGGCGAAGGCCTGCTTTAGCTGCGGGATTTCGGCGACATGGGCGAGCACGCGCAATTCGATCTGGCTGTAGTCGGCGGAAACCAGCTTGTTGCCCTTGTCGGCGATGAAGGCCGTCCTGATCTTTCGCCCCTCGACGGTGCGCACCGGGATGTTCTGCAGATTGGGATCCGAGGACGACAGCCGGCCGGTCGTCGTCGCGGCAAGCGCGTAGGAGGTGTGGACGCGCTTGGTGTCGGGATGGATGAAGCCGGGCAGGGCATCGGTATAGGTCGATTTCAGCTTGGTCAGCTGGCGCCAATCGACGATCTTGCGCGGCAATTCGTGGCCTTCGGCGGCGAGGTCTTCGAGAAGCTGCGCCGAGGTCGACCATTGGCCGGTCTTGGTTTTCGAACCGCCGGGCAGGCCCATCCTGCCGAACAGGATGTCGCCGAGCTGTTTTGGCGAGCCGATGTTGATGCGCTCGCCGACCAGCTGGTAGATCTCGTCCTCGAGCCGCGCCGCACCTTGTGCCAGTTCGCCGGAGAGCCGCGACAGGATCTGCCGGTCGACGGAGATGCCGCGTTGTTCCATCCGTGACAGGACTGGCACCAGCGGCCGTTCCAGCCGTTCATAGACCGAGACCAGGCCCTTGGCGGCAAGGCGTGGCTTCAGCACCTGCCAGAGCCTGAGCGCGACGTCGGCGTGCTCGGCGCCGTAAGCCGTCGCCTTGCCGAGGTCGGCCTGATCGAGGCCGACGAAGTTTCTTCCCGAACCGGCCAGTTCCTTCAGCGGAATGGTCGCGTGGCCGAGCCATTTATCGGCCAGCGCCTCCAGGCCATGGCCACCATGGGTGCCGGCCTCGAGCACGTAGGAGATCAGCATGGTGTCGTCATAGGGGCCGATCTCGATGCCATGACGGCTCATGACGACGAGGCGGTATTTCATGTCGTGCACGATCTTGAGGACAGATTTGTCCTCGAGCAGCGGCTTGAGCAACGCTAGTGCGTCGCGGATCGAGATCTGGTTGTCGACCGCGCCGCCGCCGAGCAGGTCGCCATTGCCGTTTTTATGGGCAAGCGGCACGTAGGCGGCATGGCCAGGCGCGACGGCCATGGCAAGGCCGATCAGTTCGGCCCGCATCGGATCGGGCGAGGAGGCCTTAACGTCGAAGGCGACGATGCCTCTCTCCATCGCCTCGGCGATCCAGGCCTTCAGCGTCGCGGCGTCGCGGATGCAGGCGTAGGCGCCGGTGTCGATCTTGCGGGCGGTCGCAGCCTCCAGGCGAAGCGCCGAAAGCAGCGATGGGGTGTCGCCTTGCTTGGCTTCGGCCGGGACTTCGGAAGCCGCTTCGTCCGACGGGGGTGCGCTCTCGGCGGCCGCGGGCACGCCAAAACCCATATCGGGGCCATGCGCGGTATCGGCACGCTCTATCGTGACGGCAGTGGCCGCAACGTCGCCCGCGTCGGTTCCGGTCGCTTCGGCGACGCGGCGGGTCAGCGTCGAGAATTCCATGGTCTTGAGAAAGCCGATCAGCCTGGGACCGTCCGGCGCGTGCAACACGAATTCGTCAAGCCCTTCGGTCACCGGCACGTCGTTCTTCAGCGTCACCAGATCACGCGAAATGCGCGCCTTGTCGGCGTTGGCGATGATCGATTCGCGCCGCTTGTCCTGCTTGATCTCCCCGGCGCGGGCGAGCAGCGTATCGAGGTCGCCGAACTGTTCGAGCAATTGCGCCGCCGTCTTCGGCCCGATGCCGGGCACGCCTGGCACATTGTCGACCGAATCGCCGGTCAGCGCCTGCAGGTCGATCATTTTCTCCGGCGGCACGCCCCACTTCTCGATCACCTCGGGAACGCCGATCTGGCGGTCCTTCATCGGGTCGTACATGGCAACCGTTGGGCCAACCAGTTGCATCAAATCCTTGTCGGAAGAGATGATGGTGGTGTCGGCGCCGGCTTCGCAGGCAAGCCGGCAATAGGTGGCGATCAGGTCGTCGGCCTCGTAGCCTTCCGTTTCGATGCATGGCAGGTTGAAGGCCCTGGTCGCCTGACGAATCAGGCCGAATTGCGGGATCAAATCTTCCGGCGGCGCCGAGCGGTTGGCCTTGTATTCGGGGTAGAGGTCGTTGCGGAAGGTTTTCGACGAATAGTCGAAGATCACGGCGAAATGCGTCGGCACGATGCCGACATCGGTGTTGCGGGCGTCCTGCGTCAGCTTCCAGACCATGTTGCAGAAGCCGAGCACGGCACTGGTCGGCAGCCCGTCGGACTTGCGCGTCAGCGGCGGCAGTGCGTGATAGGCGCGGAAGATGTAGCCGGAGCCGTCGATAAGGAAGAGATGATCGCCTTTTTTCATGGCACGAGGGATAGCGCGGCGCAGCGCCGCGGTCCATGCCAAAGGCGGCTTGTGGCAAGCGTTCCGGCAACACCCTGACAAATGGCGCGAGATCGGCCGACCCATGAGGGCTTGGCCGGAGCTTTGTTCGCTCACGCCTATGTTACGAAAGTGTAATTTTTGTGCCCTTGAATCGCCACGTTCGCAGACACAGATAAACGCCATCGGCAGTTTTCGCCGAAGTCCGGAGCAAGGCCCGTCCCCCGCCTATCCCGGACACTTGCGGCAGCCTATCCCCCCTCTCCGGGCTGCCGCATCGTTTCGAGTAAGGCCGCCGTGGTTCCCCCTCCACCACGGCGGCATTTTTTTGCCTTTCGACCCGATCCTGCCCGTGGCCCAACGTTCGCGGGCTTTCCGTTTGGCCGCATGGGCTCTAGATTCGCCGCCAGAATCGAAAGGCCCGCCTATGTCCGCAGTTTCCCCTGTCCTCGACCGCCTCGACAAGAACTTCGACCAGAGCCTGGAACGCCTGTTCGGCCTGCTCAGTATCAAGTCGATCTCCACCGATCCGGACTACGCGGCCTACTGCCGCAAGGCCGCCGAATGGCTGGTCGCCGAACTCAAGTTGATCGGCTTCGACGCCAGCGTGCGCGACACGCCAGGGCATCCGATGGTGGTCGCGCATCACGACGGGCCAGCCGGCGCGCCGCATCTGTTGTTTTACGGCCATTACGACGTGCAGCCGATCGATCCGATCGAGTTGTGGGAAAGCGACCCGTTCGCGCCGGCGGTCAAGGAGATCGAGCCCGGCCACAAGGTGATCACCGGCCGCGGCGCGGCCGACGACAAGGGTCAGCTGATGACCTTCGTCGAGGCCTGCCGCGCGTGGAAGCAGGTGCATGGCGGATTGCCGTGCCGAATCACGATCCTGTTCGAGGGCGAGGAGGAGTCCGGATCGCCGTCGCTGAAACCGTTTCTCGAGGCGAATGCGGACGAGCTCAAGGCCGATTTCGCGCTGGTCTGCGACACCGGCATGTGGGACCGCGATACGCCGTCGATCTGCGTCTCGCTGCGCGGGCTGGTCGGCGAGGAGATCACGGTGACGGCCGCCGACCGCGACCTGCATTCCGGGCTGTATGGCGGTGCGGCCGCCAATCCGATCCGCATCCTGGCAAAAATCCTGGCCGACATCCACGATGAGGATGGTCACGTCACCATTCCGGGTTTCTATGACGGCGTCGAGGAAACGCCCTCGCAGATATTGCAGTCGTGGCTGTCGCTGGGCGAGACCGCCGAGACCTTCCTCGGCCCGATCGGCCTGTCGATTCCGTCCGGCGAAAAGGGCCGCTCGGTGCTCGAACTGACCTGGGCGCGCCCGACGGCCGAGTTCAACGGCATCATCGGCGGCTATACCGGCAAGGGCTTCAAGACGGTGATCGCCGCGCAAGCCTCGGCAAAAGTCTCCTTCCGCCTCGTCCACAAACAGGATCCGGCAAAAATCCGCGCCGCCTTCCAGGCATTCGTCAGGCAGCGCGTTCCGGCCGACTGCTCGGTTGAATTCCATCCGCACGGCGCCTCGCCGGCGATCCAGCTTTCCTACGACTCGCCCTTTCTCGCCAAGGCCAAGCAGGCGCTGTCCGACGAGTGGCCGAAGCCGGCGGTGGTGACCGGCAGCGGCGGCTCGATCCCGGTGGTCGGCGATTTCCAGACCTATCTCGGCATGGAATCGCTGCTGGTCGGTTTCGGTCTTGACGACGACCGCATCCACTCGCCGAACGAGAAGTACGAGATGAGCTCTTTCCACAAGGGCCAGCGCTCCTGGGCGCGCATTCTCGAGGCGCTGACACGCTGAAATTGCGTCACAATCAACTTTGTGTTGATTTTTCACCGGATCACGGCAAGGACGGGCACGGCCCGTCGCGTATCGCTGCACGGGGCCGCGACCGGAGAAGACGATGAGCGACATACGTTTCCACAAAAACGATTTGCCCGGCCTGCTGCATTACGATGTCGGGGCGGTCGCTATCGACACCGAGACGCTCGGGCTGAACCCGCATCGCGACCGGCTCTGCGTCGTGCAGATCTCACCGGGCGACGGCTCGGCCGACGTCATCCAGATCGCGCCCGGCCAGAGGAAGGCGCCGAACCTCGTCAGCCTGCTGAAGAATCGCAGCATCACCAAGCTCTTCCACTACGGCCGCTTCGATCTCGCCGTACTCTACAACGCCTTTGGCGTCATGCCGGAGCCGGTGTTCTGCACCAAGATCGCGTCGCGGCTGACGCGCACCTACACCGACCGGCACGGGCTGAAGGACATCTGCTTCGAGCTTCTCGGGGTCGGCCTGTCGAAGGCGCAGCAATCCTCGGACTGGGCGGCCGAGACGCTGTCGCCCGAGCAGCTCGAATATGCCGCCTCCGACGTGCTCTACCTGCACCGGCTGCGCGACGTGCTGAGCGCGCGGCTGGCGCGCGACAACCGGACCAGGGAGGCCGATGCCTGCTTCCGCTTCCTGCCGACGCGTGCGAAACTCGACCTGATGGGCTGGGATGAGGAGGATATCTTCGCCCACAGCTAATGGCCTTCATGATAATTCTACTCCGGCGGCCATCTGGCGCAGTTTTCTCCGCTTCCGGTGCTCACGGACCCAAATGTCCGCTGCGCTCCGGTTCTCGAAAACCACGCCATATGTCTCGCCGGAGCGAATTCTCATAAAGGCCATCGGCCAGGAACCGAGGGCGCTTGTCCCGGCGCTCCGTTCGCTTCACCGGGAGGAATGGAAATGGCTGCGCGAAAACCGATCGAAACGGCACCCAAGGACGGTTCCAAGGTCACCGTCTACTGGCAGGATAGGGACGGCGTGATGAACGAAAGCATCGCGCAATACCGTTCGCTCGACCGGCTGAAGGCGGCCGGCGGCGACTGGGACGAAAGCGACGCCGGCTGGTGGGCCTATACGGACGGCCATACGCAAAAGAAGATCGAACCGATCAGCTGGCGGCCCGCCTCCGACGACCCGGACGCGGACGACTGAGGGTGGTCGCAACCGTCGAACTGAAGTGATTATTCTGAGGCGAAGCGTATTTTGTTCTTGCTTTGTGCCGGCAGCTATGCTATTAATCCCGCTATGGTGCTTATTGGCGCCAACGACCCGCCTGCCGAGGCGGGTTTTTTCGTTTCGGCTTTGGCACTGTCGCGAGCCGGGCGTGCTTCGCAAGTGATTGAATACAGTTTACTTCGATTTTTCCCGACTTAACCCGCCCTTAAATCGCCGCATCTAGTCTTCAACCCGAACGCCATAGGCATGGGGAAGACAGCACAGCGCATGGCGAACCGGAAAGACAGTCGCATCGAACCCAGCTTCGAGACATCGCCGGGGGCGAGATCCTCGGCCGGTTTTTCGGTGAGCGAGGAGGACCGCGTCGTGCCGAACAACCGCAAAGCCGCCGCAAAGCGCAAATCGACCAAGGCCAAGCCGTCACGCGGCGGGCGCGGCAAAGGCCGGCGCGGCGCGTTCGGCGTGCTTGGCCGGCTGTTCTACTGGTGCTTCGTGCTGGCCATCTGGGGCGGTATCGCCACTGCCGGCATCGTCGTCTATTACGGCGCGAAAATGCCGGCGGCCACCACCTGGGCCATTCCCGACCGCGCCCCCAACATCAAGATCGTCTCGGTCGACGGCCAGCTGCTTGGCAATCGCGGCATGAGCGGCGGCGAGGCCGTCGGCCTGCACGAAATGTCGCCCTATATTCCCGAGGCCGTCATCGCCATCGAAGACCGCCGCTTCTATTCGCATTTCGGCATCGACCCGATCGGCCTTTCCCGGGCAATGATGACCAATGTGCTCGGCGGGCATTTTTCGCAGGGCGGCTCGACGCTGACCCAGCAGCTGGCCAAGAACCTGTTCCTGACGCCGGACCGCACGCTGGAGCGCAAGGTGCAGGAAGTGCTTTTGGCGCTGTGGCTCGAGCACAAGCATACGAAGGACCAGATCCTCGAAATGTACCTCAACCGGGTCTATTTCGGCTCGGGCGCCTATGGCGTCGAAGCGGCCTCGCGCCGCTATTTCGGCAAGAGCGCGCGCGACGTCACGCTGTCGGAGGCGGCACTTCTCGCCGGTCTGCTCAAGGCGCCGTCGCGGCTGTCGCCGGCACGCGACCCAAAGGCGGCCGAGCAGCGCTCGCAGCTGGTGCTCGCCGCGATGCGCGACGAGGGCAAGATAAGCGCCAAGGAGATGACCACGGCGATGAGCGCGCCGGCGACGCGCGCGCCGTCCTACTGGACCGGCTCGGAAAACTATGTCGCCGATACGATCATGGAAGAACTGCCCGACCTGATCGGTGACGTGCGCCGCGACATCGTCGTCGACACGACCGTCGATCTGACGCTGCAGAAGCTCGCCGAGCAATCGATCCGCCGGCTGATCGACCAGAGCGGCAAGAAGCTCAATGTCAGCCAGGGCGCGCTGGTGTCGATCGACAATTCCGGCGCGGTGCGCGCCATGGTCGGCGGCTATGATTATTCGACCAGCCAGTTCGACCGCGCCTCGGAAGCGCGCCGCCAGCCGGGCTCGGCGTTCAAGCCGTTCGTCTATATGGCGGCGCTGGAATCCGGCCGTACGCCGGACAGCGTGCGCAATGACGCGCCGATCAAGATCGGCAACTGGACGCCCGACAATTACGGCGGCAAATATTTCGGCAAGGTGACGCTGGCGACGGCGCTGGCAAAATCGCTGAACTCGGTGGCCGCGCAGCTGACCATGGAAGTCGGACCGAATGCGGTGGTCGAGGCGGCGCACCGCATGGGCATCCAGTCCGAGCTGACGGCCAACACTTCGATCGCGCTGGGCACCTCGGAAGTGACGCCGCTGGAACTGACCTCGGCCTATGTTCCCTTCGCCAATGGCGGCTATAAGCCCGACATCCATTTCATCCGCCGCGTCACGACGAGCGACGGCAAGGTGCTCTACGAAAACAATGGCGGCGGTGCGCCGCGCGTCGTCAAGCCCGATGTCGTCGGCATGATGAACTCGATGATGACAGGCACGGTCGAGATCGGCACGGCCAGGAAGGCGGCGTTCGCCTGGCCGGCGGCCGGCAAGACCGGCACCAGCCAGAATTCGCGCGATGCCTGGTTCATCGGCTATACCGCCAATCTGACCACCGGCGTCTGGTTCGGCAATGATGACGGCAGCGCGATGAAGAAGGTCACCGGCGGCGCACTGCCGGCGCAGGCCTGGCACGAGTTCATGGTCGCCGCGCATGAGGGCGTGCCGGTGCGGCCGCTGCCTGGAACCTGGAAGTCGACGCCACCCGACACCATCGTCCCGGATGACATACCGTCCGACACGGCGCCGCCGGCGCCGGTCGCTTCCGTTGGCCAATCGGCGCCGCCTGCGGCAGCTACCCAGTCGGCTTCGCGTCCAGTGCGTCCTGCCGAGACGGTCGATGTCGGCGGCCTGGCCATGCCGGGGGTCGACGGCGCCACCGGATCGATCAAGCACCCGGTGCCGCCCGGTAATGTCGGCGGCCCGGTCAAGAAGCGGCAGACCTCGATCCTCGATATTCTGACAGGCGGCTGACTTTGTCGTTGTTCGCGGCAAAAAACGTGCTCACCCTTAGATCAAGCAAGGATTGACCGGAGAAGCTTGAGCAATGGAAGCCGTTGGTAGGTTTAACCGTCTGAGCTTTGAACAATGGTCGCTGCTGATTGCCATGACAGCAAGCGCTATCTTGTTCCGACAAGCACCCAACCTCAGAACTGATCCGGCATATCTTCTCGACGAGAGGATCGGCGGAATGGTAGGCGCTTTCGTTGCCGGGCTTCTTATACCGTATGGTCTGGCGTGGCTTTTTGGACGCTTGATGCGAAGAAATCGTATCGTGTTCTTGACTGTTCTTTGGGTGCTGGCGCTCCTCATGTTCGTCGTAAATCTCAAACTGCGCTACGAATGCCCCACCTGCTATTGAAGATATCGTCTGTCATTTGGCATCGGTCGGCACGGCCCTCGCCACCGTAACGATATTCGGGTAGATCACGTCACTGGAGACGCGACATGGCCGAAACCGACACCAGAAAAACCATCGTGCTGACCGGCGCCAGCCGCGGCATCGGCCATGCCACGGTCAAGCGCTTTTCACGTGAAGGCTGGCGCGTCATCACCTGCTCGCGCCAGGCTTTTGCCGAGGACTGCCCGTGGCCGGCCGGCCCGGAAGACCACATCAAGGTCGATCTCGCCGACCAGGAGGATGTCGGCATCGCCATCTCCGAGATCCGCCACCGGCTGGAGGCGCATGGCGGCCAGTTGCACGCGCTGGTCAACAATGCCGGCATCTCGCCGAAGCTCAAGGACGGCAACAGCCGCATGAACTCGATCGACACGCCGATGCATGTCTGGCGGGACGTCTTCCAGGTGAATTTCTTCGCCCCGATCATGCTGGCGCGGGGACTGTTCAAGGAGCTGGCCTCGGCCAAGGGTTCGATCGTCAACGTCACCTCGATCGCCGGCACCCGCGTGCATCCTTTCGCCGGCACCGCTTACGCGACCTCGAAGGCGGCACTCGGCTCGCTGACGCGCGAGATGGCGCATGATTTCGGCCCGCACGGCATTCGCGTCAACGCCATTGCGCCGGGCGAGATCGACACCGCGATCCTGTCGCCGGGCACTGAAAAGATCGTCGAGACAATTCCGCTGAGACGGCTGGGCACTACGGCGGAAGTTGCCGACATCATTTTCTTCCTGTGCTCGCAGCAGGCGTCTTACGTGACCGGTTCGGAAATCCACATCAATGGCGGCCAGCACGTTTGAGCGGTTGGTTTTGATCAATCGTTGACGCTGCCCCTCATCCCCCTGCCGGGACCTTCTCCCCGTGAAGAACGGGGAGAAGGGGCTTGACCGCTACGCTGGCGGGGCAGCGCAGGCTTAGGCTGCCGTGGGCGCTTTCGGTGCTGCCAAAACCTCCTCGACGATCCCGCGGGCGATCTCGCGTTCACCCATGATGACGGTGTCGGCACCAAGGCCCTTGAGGTGCTCGACCTCGGCATCGGAATGGGCGCGGGCGATGATCTCGATTGTCGGATTGGCGGCGCGGGCGCGCAGCACGAGCTGCCCGGCCTCGAAGGCGTTGGGGATGGCCAGGATCAGCCGCTTCGCGTCCTCAGGATTGGATGCGGCGAACACGTCGCCATTCGCCGCGTTGCCGGCCACGGTTTCGACGCCTTCGGCCTTGAGCTTCGCCAACGTCTTGTCGGCATCCTCGATGACGAGGAAGGGCAGGGCGGCCTGCCTCAGCGACGCGCCGACGAGGCTGCCGACGCGGCCGTAGCCGATCAGGATGGTGTGGCCGGTCAGCCTCGTCCTGGGCGGCGGGCCATCCTCCTTCGCGGGCGCCGCGACCGAAGCCACCTGGCCGGGTTCGGTCGCCGGGCCGATCGGCCTTGCTTCGCCGGACGGCGCCGTCCTGCCGGCGCGTGCTGCCAGCCAGGGTTTCATCCGGTCGGCGGCAAGAAACATCAGCGGATTGAGGACGATCGACAGGATGGCGCCGGCGAGGATGAGGTCGCGGCCTTGTTCGGGCAGCAGTTTCAGCCCGACGCCGAGTTCGGCCAGGATGAACGAGAATTCGCCGATCTGGGCAAGGCTTGCCGAAATCATCAACGCGGTTGCGACCGGATAGCGGAAAACGACGACGATGACGAAGGCTGCCAGCGACTTGCCGATAACGATGATGGCCAGCGTCGCCAGGATCGGCCAGCCATTGCTGATCAGGCTGAACGGGTCGAACAGCATGCCGACCGAAACGAAGAACAGCACGGAAAAGGCGTCGCGCAGCGGCAGCGATTCCTCGGCCGCCCGATGGCTGAGCTCGGATTCGCTCATGATCATGCCGGCGAAGAAAGCGCCGAGAGCCAGCGACACGCCGAACAGCTTGGCCGCGCCGAAGGCGACGCCAAGCGCAATCGCAAGCACCGCCAGCCGGAACAGTTCGCGCGATCCGGTATGGGCGACGTAGTGCAGGATCCAGGGGATAAGCCGGCGGCCGACCACCAGCATGACCACGACAAAGGCCGCGACCTTGGCCAGTGTGATGCCGACGACGCCCCAGACGCCGTAGCTCGCCGGCAGCGACAGCAGACCGCCGGAGTGCACCTCCACCTGCTCTTGGCCGCCGAGCACGCCGGCCAATGCCGGCAAAAGCACCAGCGCCAGCACCATCGCCAGATCCTCGACGATCAGCCAGCCGACAGCGATGCGGCCACGCTCGGTCTCGATCAGCCGCCGCTCCTGCAGCGCGCGCAACAGCACCACGGTCGAGGCCACGGAAAGCGCCAGGCCGAAGACCAGCCCGGCGCCCATCGACCAGCCGAGCATCCAGGCGAGGCCGGCGCCAAGGGCTGTCGCGAAGCCGATCTGCACGATGGCGCCGGGCACGGCGATGGCGCGGACCGACAACAGGTCCTTCAGCGAGAAATGCAGGCCGACGCCGAACATCAGCAGGATGACGCCGATCTCGGCCAGTTCATTGGCGAGGCCGGCATCGGCAACGAAACCCGGCGTGTTCGGTCCAACCAGAACGCCGGCGATGAGATAGCCTACCAGCGGCGGCACGCGAAAACGGTTGGCAAGTGCGCCGAAGACGAAAGCCAGCCCCAGACCGGCAACGATGGTGGCGATAAGGGGCGTGTCATGCGGCATTGTCTATGGAGCGCCTTCAGGAATTGCCATGTCGGACGTGCGCCGCCCGAAAGCCGCCGCCTCGGCAGTATGGGGGCTCGGACAGTCGCGAGACAACCCGCAATCCCCATGAAATCGATGGCAAAGAAGCAAAAGGCAGAGAGCCGGTAAGCGTTGCCACCCGGCGCGGCCTGCTCTAGGCAGGCGATTGATACGGAAAAGGGCTTATCCCGTTCGCGCAGGCAGACGCTGCTAATTGTGCATTGATAGAACTGGGATTCATCCGTTAGCAGACCGAAGCGGTCCTCGGGATGGAAGATGGGTGCGACGCATCAGGCACGATTCGCCAACCCGTGTCCTGTCAGATCGTGGCAGCCTCCTACTGCGCCACAGGCGTTTTTGAAGCCGGGCGCTTGCGGATGAGACAATCTTCGACAAAGACTTTGGGAAAGCGGAGAACCTTGGAGGAAGTATGGTTGAAATCGCCAATACAGCCGCAGAGCACATTGAGAGTTTCCATGCGGCTCTCGACGTTGTCGCGCGGGAGCGAAAATACCTGACCATGCTTGAAGCGTTCCCGCTTCCTGAGACACGCGATTTCGTTTTGAATATGATTAAGCAGCGAAACCCGCATATCGTGGCGACGGAAGGAGACCGCGTTGTGGGATGGTGCGACATCACCCGCCATTTCTTTCCATCTCACGCTCATCGCGGAAGTTTAGCGATAGGAATCATACCCGATTATCGTGGACAAGGATTGGGCCGTCGCCTTATCACCGCCGCCTTAGAAAAGGCTCGGCAAGAAAACTTCGTTCGCGTTGAACTCTCGGTGCACGCCGATAATAGCCGGGCCATAACGCTGTATGAGAAAACTGGTTTCGTTACGGAAGGTGTCCTCAGGCGTAGTGTTTGCATTGATGGTCGCTATGTCGACACCATCTGCATGGCCGTGATGCTCGACGGTCAATGACGATAGGCGCATCCCGACCGACAGTACGTTTTGTCGCCGTGATCCGGCCCCCGGTCAGCTTTGAACCGATTGGAACGTGGCGAAGGAGGCCCATTTCGACATCTTCCGGAGCGAGGCTTGGAGGGTGAACGTGCCGCCTTGTGTTTCTCTCCTCACCCTTGCGTCGGGGTGGGAGGGCGGAACGCTGCCCCTCATCCGCCTACCGGCACCTTCTCCCCGTAAGTGACAGGGAGAAGGGGCTTGGACGCAACGCTGGCAACCCCCTCTCCCCGTCTTTCACGGGGGTCCGAAGGACGGGCGAGACAAGCGGCTCGCCCCGGAATGGGTAAGGGTGAGGGGCAGCACAAACCTGATGCGATTGCCCTGGGCTGCTTCAGCCTCACGATCAATAAGGAATGTACGCACCGCCGATGCCCGATCAGGTCGCCTGCAGCAGGCTCTCGATATCGGGTATGCTGTGGTTGGTCAGCGTCTTTGGAATTTCGGCCGTTATCTTGTCGGTGACCTCCTTGTGCAGTTTCCGGCGCATGTCGCCCAGCACTGGCGGCGGTGCGATCAGCACGATCTCCTTGAAGGTGCCGCGATGCGCGAGCTTGTAGAGCCGGTCGGCAATCTCGTCGGCAAAACGCTCCTTGCCAAGGCGGTGCCAATCGGTGTCCTCGACCGCACTGCGGTGGACGGAAGGGCCGTCGCTGTAGCGGCCGGGGCGGTCCGTGCCTTGCTCTCGGGTTGCCGGATTTTCCTGCTCCATCTCGTGCACGACCTGAAGGTCGGGATATTGGACGTCTCCACGGTTCTCGAGGAACAGCGCCTTTTCGCCATCTGCCACCACGATCCACAGTCCGCGTTTCAGTCTGACGTTGCTCATGGGGCGCTCCTTTTTGATTTTTCAAGCCCATCGCCGGGCCTTTGCCGCAGGGGCATGACCGGGCTTGAGCCTATAGAGCAAACGCGTGCCGAGGCGTGAATGTTCCGGTACTCTGACCCGGTATCTCCGACAGGAGCCGGCGAGAGTGCGGGGCTGCCGTCGATCGCTCGGTCGGCATCCGGCGGCTTAATCTACTAAATTGATAGAATTTAGAAAAATCTGTTTTGTGGTTAGCTCCTCCGGCCGCTGAAAAGGCAGCGGATCAAGGGCTGCAACAGCAGCTTCAATCTGCTCCGCATTTGAATGTGGAATATTTTTCTCTTGGCCTTCGTGCTTGCAGAAAAGAGATTGCCTGCTACGAAGCGATGCGCGAGTGGGTGCCTTCTGGTTTTTCGCGCCCCCGCGTAGAACTGGCAAACGGTTCCAGGATTCCGCTCGTCATGCCGCAAGCCAAGCCCAAGCTCAATGCCTTTCCCGTCTTCATGCGGGTCGAGGGCGAAGCCATAGCCATCGTCGGCGGCGCAGAGGAAGCGCTGGCCAAGGCGCGGCTGCTCGCTCAGTCGAGCGCTGTGCTGCGCATCGTCAGCGATGCCGCAAGCGCCGATCTGCTGGCCTGCATCGCCGAGACGGGCGCCACCCACATTGCCGACGCCTATGATGCAGCACATCTCAATGGTGCGGTGATGGTGTTTGCCGCCAGCGGCGATGAGGCGCTCGACCGCCGCGTTGCCGGGGATGCGCGCCGGCTGGGCATTCCGGTCAATGCCGTCGACCGGCCGGAGCTCTGCGATTTCTTCACGCCGGCACTGGTCAACCGCGCGCCGGTCGCCATTGCCATCGGCACGGAAGGTGCCGGCCCGGTGCTTGCGCAGATGCTGCGCAGCCGCATCGACCGCATGCTGTCGCCCTCGCTCGGGCCGCTCGCGGCACTTGCCGCTTCGTTTCGCGGCGCTGCCGAAAAACTGCTGCCGAAAGGCAATGCCCGCCGCCGCTTCTGGAGCGATTTCTTTGGCGGCGCGCCGGCCCGTGCCGTGGAGGCCGGCGAGCTTTCGCAGGCGCATGATGCGGCCGTCGGCCTGCTGCTTTCGAACGAACCGGCATCGGGCCATATCGCGCTTGTAGGCGCCGGTCCCGGCGCCGAGGACCTTTTGACGCTGCGCGCCCATCGCCTGCTGATGGAAGCCGACGTGATCGTCCATGACGCGCTGGTGCCGGAGGCCATCGTCGCCATGGGCCGCCGCGATGCCGAACGCCTGCCGGTCGGCAAGCGCAAGGGCTGCCATTCCAAGAGCCAGGCCGAGATCAATGCGCTGCTGGTCGAGCTTGGCCACGCCGGCAAGCGCGTCGTGCGGCTGAAGTCCGGCGACCCGCTGGTGTTCGGCCGGGCCGGCGAGGAGATGGCGGCACTTCGCGATGCCGGCGTCGCCTACGAAGTGGTTCCGGGCGTCACCGCGGCCTTCGCCGCCGCCGCCGATTTCGAACTGCCGCTGACGCTGCGCGGCGTGTCGTCGTCGATGGTGTTCACCACCGGCCACGACCTCAAGGGAAATTCGCTGCCCGATTGGGCAAAGCTCGCCATTTCGGGCGCGACGGTCGCCGTCTATATGGGGCGCTCGGTCGCCGCCGAGGTCGCCGGCCGGCTGATCGAAGCCGGCCTGTCGCCGGACACGGCCGTCGCCGTGGTCGAGAATGCCAGTCTTGCCAACCGCCGCCGTTTCCACGGCACGCTCGCCGACCTGCCGTCGCTGGAGGCGCGCGCCGACCTCAGCGGCCCGGTGATGACGATCATCGGCGACGCCGTCGCCGGCGCCAATTTCGAACGGTCCGAGCCGCTGGCCGCACACAGGCAGGACAGCGTGGCCCGTGCTGCCGCGGAAGGAGTGAACCAATGAAAGTGCTGACCGCGAACCGTCTCGCCGACGGCATAGCCGTCTGGTACGCCAATGGCGGCTGGGCCGAGATCATCGACCATGCCGACATCGCCCATGACAAGGCGGCCGAGGACCGGCTGGAGGCGATCGGCGCCAAGGCCTCCGCCGACAACGAGGTGGTCGACGTCAATCTGATCGACGTGACTGTGGTCAACGGCACTGTCGAGGCGGTCCGGCTGCGCGAAAAGATCCGTGCCGCCGGCCCGACCACCCGCCACGATCTGGGCAAGCAGGCCCGTCCGCAGGCCGCACGCGCGGCATAGATGACACAAGCATGATCCCGATCGTGCTCGAACGAAGAAAATAACGGGCGGACGCGCCCGGAAAGACCTGAAAATGTACCGTTACGATGAGTTCGACCACGATTTCGTCAAGGCCCGCGTCGCCGAGTTCAGCGACCAGGTCGCACGGCGGCTTGCCGGCGAGATCACCGAGGACCAGTTCCGGCCGCTTCGGCTGATGAACGGCGTCTATCTACAGCTGCATGCCTATATGCTGCGCATCGCCGTGCCCTACGGCACGCTGAACAGCAAGCAGCTGCGCATGCTCGGCCACATCGCCCGCAAATACGACAAGGGTTATGGCCATTTCACGACGCGCCAGAACATCCAGTTCAACTGGCCGGCGCTGTCGGACATTCCGGCGATCCTGGCGGATCTGGCAAGCGTCGAGATGCACGCCATCCAGACCAGCGGCAACTGCATTCGCAACGTCACCGCCGACCACTTCGCCGGCGCCGCCGCCGACGAGGTTGCCGATCCGCGCCCCTATGCCGAAATCCTGCGGCAATGGTCGTCGGTGCATCCGGAGTTCTCGTTCCTGCCGCGAAAGTTTAAGATCGCAGTGACCGGCGCCGAGCGCGACCGCGCCGCCATCCAGACGCACGACATCGGCCTGCATCTGAAGAAGAACGCCGCCGGCGACCTCGGTTTCGCCGTCTATGTCGGCGGCGGCCAGGGCCGCACGCCGATGGTCGCCAAGAAGATCCGCGACTTCCTGCCCGAAGCGGATCTGTTGTCCTACTGCACGGCGATCCTGCGCGTTTATAACCTCTATGGCCGGCGCGACAACAAGTTCAAGGCGCGCATCAAGATCCTGGTCCACGAGACCGGCGTCGAGGAGATCACCCGTCAGGTCGAGGCCGAATGGCAGGAGTTGAAAGACGCCGAGCTGAGGCTGCCGGAAGAAGACATCCGCGCCATCGACGCCTATTTCGCGCCGCCGGCGCTTGTCGACCGGCCGGAAGGCGACGAGGCGGTCAAGCTTGCCCGGCTCGACTCGAAGAGCTTTTCCGAATGGCTTGACCAGAATGTGGTCACCCATCGCCATCCCGACTATGCGGCGGTGACCATCTCGCTCAAGGGCATCGGCGAGACGCCGGGCGACGCGTCCGACAGCCAGATGGAAGCGGTCGCAGACATTGCCGAAAAATATTCCTTCGACGAGCTGCGCGTCAGTCACGAGCAGAACCTGATCCTGCCGCATGTGGCGCGTGCCGACCTCAAGGCGGTCTATGACACGCTTGTCGATATCGGGCTGGCGACGGCCAATTCCAACCTGATCAGCGACATCATCTCCTGCCCCGGCCTCGATTATTGCGCGCTGGCAACCGCGCGTTCCATTCCCGTGGCGCAGGAAATCTCGCGGCGCTTCGCCTCGCTGGAGCGCCAGCGCGAGATCGGCGAATTGAAGCTGAAGATTTCCGGGTGCATCAATGCCTGCGGCCATCACCATGTCGGCCATATCGGCATCCTCGGCGTCGAGAAGAAAGGCGCCGAGCTCTACCAGGTGACGCTCGGCGGCTCGGCCGACGAGAACACCTCGGTCGGCGAGATCATCGGCCGCGGCTTCAGTTCGGAAGAGATCACCGATGCCATCGAGCAGATCGTCGAGACCTATCTCGGGCTTCGGCTGGACAGAAACGAAAGATTTATCGACGCCTACCGCCGTGTCGGTCCCGCGCCGTTCAAGGAGGCGCTCTATGCTGGCGAAACCAAGGCCGCTTGACCGGATCATCGACGTCGAGGCCGGCATCGCCGCCGAAGCGGCGGGTCTCGACGCGCTCTATGGCCATCTAAAGCCGCTGGAGATTATCGAGCGGTCGGCCCGGGAATTCTTTCACGGCGAAATCGCCGCCGTCTCGTCCTTCGGCGCGGATTCGGCGGTGCTGCTGCACATGATCGCGGAGATCGACCGCACGCTGCCGGTGATCTTTCTCGACACCGGCAAGCATTTCGAGGAAACGCTCGGCTATCGTGACGCGCTGGTCGCCGATTTCGGGTTGACCGATATCCGGGTGATCAGGCCCGACGATGCGGCGCTGGCAAGGATCGACCCGACCGGCAATCTGAACGAGACCGATACCGACGCCTGCTGCGACGTGCGCAAGGTCGAGCCGCTGGCGCGCGGCGTCGAGCCGTTCCGCGCCTGGTTCACCGGACGCAAGCGCTTCCAGGCCGCGACCCGGGCAGCGCTTCCGGTGTTCGAGGCGGTCGGCTCGCGCATCCGCATCAATCCGCTGGCGCACTGGACGACATCAGACCAGGCCAGCTACATGCGCGCACATGCGCTGCGTGAAAACCCGCTCGTCGCCTATGGCTATCTGTCGATCGGCTGTTTCCCTTGCACGCAGCCGGTGCAGCCGGGCGACGACGCGCGCAGTGGCCGCTGGGCCGGGCACGCCAAGACCGAATGCGGCATCCATTTGTCGGGGCTGGAGAAGTCGCTGACCGATGCCTCACTTTAGGGTATATTGATATTCAGGTGATGCCGGCCTGCAAACGGCGGCTTCCTGCGCTTCCGGCGCTCACGTACCCAAAAGTACGCTCCGCTCCGGTTCTCGGAAGCCACGCAGTTTGGTCGCTTCGCGCCCGCCTTCGGCTCCGGCTCGGCCTGACCTGAATCTCAACACACCCCTGAGGTGTTTTGCACTTTAGAACCTTGTGGACTTGGGAATTTCTTGATGAGCGAATTGATAGCGGAAAACGCCACCCGGCTGTGGACGCCGAATGGTTTTTGCGAGGACGAGTGGGTTCATGCCGAAAGCGCCGAGGCGCTGGTCGGCAATGGCCGCTTCATCCTGCCGCTGCAGGCGTTTCTCGGCCTCGATCGGGAGGTGCGGCGGTCGGCGAAGGAACGCATCGGCGTGCTGCTGCAGCCCGGCGATCAGCTCGAGAAGATCGCCGGCCTGCTCGACCAGCTGTCGCTGGTGGCGCTGGCCTTCCCGGCGTTCAATGACGGCCGCTCGTTCTCCAAGGGCGAATTGCTGCGCAGCCGTTACCATTTCACCGGCGCCATGCGCGCCACCGGGCAGGTGCTTATCGACCAGCTGCCGCACATGCTGCGCCTCGGCTTCGACGAATTCGAGATCTCGCACCCGGTGCTGCTGAAGCGGCTCGAGCAAGGCCGCACCGGCGGACTGCCGCTGTTCTACCAGCCGGCGGTGAAGCCGGAGGCCAAAGGCCCGAAATATTCCTGGCGGCGGGTGCGCGCCAGCTGATCTGCTCCAGGGGACCAGAAGCACGATCTGGTCGGACCACATTGCCGATTCGATCTTTTATTTTGCCCGTCCCCGTCTTAGGATAGGTCCATTATTTCGCGATCCGAATAAATGTGGCCACAAGGGAGGAACCGGGTATGGCTGGCAAGAAGATATTGATGCTCGTTGGCGAGTTCAGCGAGGAATACGAGATTTTCGTCTTTGAACAGGCCATGCATGCGGTGGGCCATACGGTCCATGTCGTTTGCCCCGACAAGAAGGCCGGCGACATCCTGAAGACCTCGTTGCACGACTTCGAAGGCCACCAGACCTATACGGAAAAGCTCGGCCACGACTACATCCTCAACAAGACGTTTTCCGAGGTCAACCCGGCCGAATACGACGCCGTCTACGCGGCGGGCGGGCGCGGGCCGGAATATATCCGCATCGACAAGCGCGTGCAGGCGCTGGTGCGGCATTTCCATGAGGCCGGCAAGCCGATCTTCACCATCTGCCACGGCGTGCAGATCCTGATCGCGGTCGACGGCGTGGTGCGCGGCAGGGAAGTCGCGGCGCTGCAATATTGCGAGCCGGAAGTCACGCTGGCCGGGGGCATCTATATCGATGTTGCGCCGACCGGTGCCCATGTCGACGGCAATCTGGTGTCGGCCAAGGGCTGGCCGGGCCTTGCCGCCTTCATGCGCGAATGTCTGAAAGTGCTGGGCACCGAGATCCGCCAGGGAGAGATCCTGATGCGCGACCAACGCCAGGCGGCTTAAGCTCGGAATTTGGAGCCGCCGCGCCCCTAATGCATGTCGCGCAAAAGTGTGCAGCGGTTTTGCGATAACGGCATGCATAAACAAGAACTTAAAGCGCGTCGCATGAGGCCGGTCGAGCGCGACGCGCTTTAGGTGCGGCGGTGCGTCTACACGGCCATCCGCGCTTCGCGGAACGAGACCAGCTTGCTGCGGCTCTCGTCCCATAGCGCCAGCTTGACGCAGCGCAGGCTGTCGAGAAGCGTGACGCGGCCGATCTCACGCAACTCCGGATAGTCCCTCAGCACTTCCGGAAGCCGGTAACACGGCACTTTGGCCGAGAGGTGGTGCACATGGTGGACGCCGATATTGCCGGTGATCCAGTTCAGAACCGGCGGCAGGTCGTAATAGGACGAGCCGTGCAGGGCAGCGTGCTGGAATTCCCACTCGGAGTCCTTTGTCCACTCCGTTTCCTCGAACTGATGCTGGACGTAGAACAGCCAGATGCCGGCCGATCCGGCGAGAATGACGATCGGCAGATGCACGACCAGGAACGCGCCGGGGCCGACGAACCAGATGAGCAGAGCGGCGATGACGGCGATGGCGAGGTTGGTGGACATCGACGACACCCAAGGGGTGAGGCCGCCCCGCATCATGCCCAAGGGCAGTCTCTGCTCGAAAATGAAAATCCATATCGGGCCAAGGCCGAACATCACCAGCGGATGGCGATAGAGGCGATAGGCGAGCCGGCCCCGCCACGACAGTTGCCGGTATTCGGCGACGGTCAGTGTCTTGATGTCGCCGGTGCCGCGCTCGTCGAGATTGCCGGCGCTGGCGTGATGGGTTGCGTGGGCGCGGCGCCAGCAATCGTAGGGCGTCAGCGTCAGCACGCCAAGGACGCGGCCGATCCAGTCGTCGGCATAGCGATTGGCAAAGAAGGAGCCGTGACCGCAATCGTGCTGGATCATAAAGATCCGCACCAGAAAGCCGGCGGCCGGAAGGATGAGGACCAGACCCCACCAATGGCCATAGGCATAGGCGGCCGAGGACAGCGTCCATAACGTGGCGAAAGGGATGAGGGTGATGGCGAGTTCGACAGCGCTGCGACGTCTGTCGGGCTTTTTATAGCGCGACAGGATTTTCAACCAGGCGCGCTTGCTGTTTGCCACAGCTTCGGGGGAAATCATGTTCATCATGAAACATAGGCGGAGCAGGGCGCTGCCGCAAGACGGAGATCACGCAAAGTTACTGCGCGTAAACGTCGCGCGATGGCAACCGGCCACAATTGCCGGTCGCGTCCCTGGCAACGGCGCGCTACCGACGGCGCCCGCCTGCGACCACCTTGGCTTCCACGCCGTCCAGGCGGTCGAGCAATTCCTTCAGACGGTCGGGAATATCGGACTCGGTGCGGAAGGCCGGCAAGGTGCGCAGAAAGCGCTTGGTCGCTTCGGTGCCGAGCTGGCGCCGGATATCGGCGGCGAGCCCGTTGCGTTTTTCGCCGTTCCTGCGGGGCATCATCTCAAAATCCTGTGTCGGCTTCGAAACTCTTCCAAGGGAGGAATGGTTCCCGCATTGTAGTAGCCTGGCAAGCAAAGCCGGCGGTTACGGTAAAGTTTGAATTAAATCGAAAGGTTTGCGCCGTCCGCCATCGAGCCGCAACAGCGGCTGCAGTATCGCTTGCCCCTTGATTTTTGGCCGCTAAACCTCGATATCGGGCGCAAATCCACACCATTTGAAAATGACGGGAAACGGCGATGAGCGACCAGGCAAAAGACGAACGCGCGCCCGATGAAGCCGAGAAGACCGAGGCTGCCGCGGAGCCAAGGGAAGGCGGCGTCGACGGCGACTATGAAGCGCTTGTGCGGCTTCTGAAGGAAAACGAAGAGCTGAAGGATCGCGCGCTGCGCGTGGCGGCCGACATGGAGAATTTGCGCCGCCGCACCGCCCGAGACGTCCACGATGCGCGCGCCTATGCGGTCGCCAATTTTGCCCGCGACATGCTGTCGGTATCAGACAATCTGCGCCGTGCGCTGGATGCCATCCCGGAGGAGGCCAAGGCGTCGGGTGATGCCGGCTTCAAGGCGCTGATCGACGGCGTCGAGATCACCGAGCGCGCCATGCTGTCGGCGCTGGAGCGCCACGGCGTGAAGAAGCTCGAGCCCGAGGGGGAGAAATTCGATCCGAATTTCCACCAGGCGATTTTCGAGGTGCCCAATCCCGACGTGCCGGCCAACACGGTCGTCCAGGTCGTGCAGCCCGGCTATTCGATCGGCGAGCGCGTGCTGCGGCCGGCCATGGTCGGCGTCGCCAAGGGCGGCCCCAAGCATGTGGCAAGCGAAGCGCCGGTGGAGCCGGGGCCGGTGAACGAGCAGGCTGAGAAGGATGCGTGAACTGGGAGTAGGGCTCCGTTAGCCAGCAACCGCCATCAAAGCGTGAGGGATGATCGACCGCCCCCAACCTATCCGATTTCAGGGCGATCAAACAGTTCGCCGTGCAGGCTTTCCTGCCCTCAGCTCAGCAGTTCACAGCCATAGCGGCGGACCACGTCGGGGAATGTCTCCATGTCCGGCATTCCTTCGCCGTCCGGAGGAATGCGCCTGTCGGCGGTGGGCACACTGGTCGCCCTCAGAAGTTCCTCGAAACCGCCAGGCGTGAAGAAGAACAGCATCCGGGCCGGCCCACGCTTGACCGTATAGCGGTGCGGCACATCGCGTGGCCCAAAGAGAAACGAACCGGGTCCAGCCATAATCGCCTTACCGCCGATCTCGAACTCGATCTCGCCTTCCATCACCAGGAATGACTCGTCCTCGCGATGGTGCACATGCAGCGGCGCCTCACCTTCGCTCTCGAGCACTTCGATCAGCGTGAACTGGCCCGCGGTCTGGACCGCTGTCGCCTTGATCACCGCTAGCGAGCCAAGCCACCAGCGCGCCTCTCCTTCCAAGGCGTGACTGCAAAAGGCGTGGGGAGTGCTCCTGCCAGCTTCGCCGCCAGCCACGGCCGCCACAGAATGGTAGCCGACCTTGATCGAGGCGGAATTCACCATCGAGCAATAGTTTTTGATGCCGGGCAGGGAGGACCAGACCTCGCCAGCCGCCTTGGCGCTGTCCATGTCCGCCCATTCGAATATCTCCGTCCAGCCGCCTGCGGATTTGAGCAGGCGACGGTTGAGGAAACCCCTGAGCTTTCGCACCTCGTCATTCACTTCATCCCTAGTCTGCAGGAACATCTGCTCGGTGAATCCGGGCTTCAATGCAAATTCAGTGATTTCAACGACATTCGTGTCCATGACTTCCTCCCTTTGCCATCTGACCTTTGTTTCGCCTCCCGCATTCTGTTCGCTCAAGACGTGCTCGTCCGGCCTCTGCCTTTGAGCCAGCAGAGCGCCATTGTCGTTGCCGTTTCGACGGCGAGGTCCACCGTCATACCGCGTATCCGCATGGCGTTGAACGTCGGAAAGTCGAATAGAAAGCTGATTGCCTGCACGACATCATCGCCCGGACCGTCGTGCGCCAGTGCCTCACGCACGAATCCGGCCACCATGTGTCGCAGGTATTCCTCCCATTCCCGCATGGCCGGAAGCTCGCGCTCGCGCAGGTCGCTTTCGAGATGCCGTCCGCCACGTTGGTAGAAGGCGAACAGCTCGTTGGCGACCCGGCGTAGCCGTTCTTCAGGATCGGTCGCGTCGCCGATTATCTCCCTCACTGCTTCGGGCGACGGAGGACGCAGGCGCTCCATCAGCAATTCGCCGCACGCCGGCACCAGGTCATCCAGAGTAGGAAAATGCTTGTAGACGGTGCCAACGGCGACATCGGCTTCCGTAGCGATATCCTTCCAAGTCGTGCCAAAGATGCCGTTCTGGGTGTGCAGCTTGATTGTCGCGTCGAGAATGCGCTGCCTCGTCTTGGCGAAGGCGGCAGTCCGGGAAGCCATGCTGTAGCGGCGAGGGGACATAGACGTCCACCCAAATAATTGAATGAACAATTCAATCATTTAATTTATCTGGAGTCAATCCAGATTCGCAGGAGCCACTCGCTATTCCCCACTCGGTATTTCATTATTCCCTCCATGAACCCGATCGAGCTTCTCGACTATGCCGGCGTCGCCGTCTTCGCGGCGACCGGGGCGCTGGCCGCCTCGCGCAAACAGCTCGACATTATCGGTTACCTGTTTCTGGCTAGCGTTGCCGGCATCGGGGGCGGAACGTTTCGCGACGTCATCCTCAACGTGCCCGTGTTCTGGGTGGGAAACCGCGACTATGTGCTAATCTGTGCGGCGGTGGCGGTCGTCGTCTTCTTCAGCGCACATCGTTTCGAGTCGCGCTACAAATTGCTGCTCTGGCTCGACGCCATAGGTCTTGCCGCATTTTCGGTGATTGGCGCGGCCAAGGGGCTGACGATCACCGGGTCACCTGCAGTTTCGATCGTCACCGGCATGCTCACCGCAACCCTTGGCGGCATTCTGCGCGATCTGTTGACAGGCGAGCCTTCGGTGCTCCTGAGACCGGAAATCTACGTTACCGCAGCGCTTGCCGGCGCCGGCCTCTACACACTTGGCGATTTCGCCGGACTGCCGCCGCTTGCGTCGGGCCTGGCAGGTTTCATGGCGGCTTTCTGCGTACGCGGCGGCGCGCTGAAATTCGGCTGGGCCTTTCCGTCCTACAAAAGCAAGCCTGGCCGGCGTCCGGAAGATATTCCCTGATTTAAGGTGTCAGGCTGCAAACCGCTGCGCTTCCCCGCCATAATAATTGACGTAGCGGGCACCGATCTCCTTGACCGGCATCACCACGAACACGTCGACCGTCGAGAATTCACGGTCGATGACGCAACCGTCGCCGATGCGCGCGCCGACGCGCAGATAGCCCTTGACCAGCGGCGGCATCGCGGCGATCGCCGCCTTGGTGTTAACGGCTTCGATCGGCATCAGATCCATCGAACAATAGCGCCCGGCGACGGCACGCACGTCCCACGATGAATTCGTCCGGCAGTGGTGGGCAAGATAGGTCAGCGCCTCTGCATGTGCCGCCGGCACGGTGCCGTGGAACGACGCGCAGCCGGTCATCACGCCAATGCCGTAATGATTGATATAGGCCCAGATGCCTTGCCACAGCGCCTCGATGGTGCGCTTGGAGCGGTATTCCGGCAGAACGCAGGAGCGGCCGAGCTCGAGGAAGCGCTGGCCGGGATGTCGCGCGATCAGCTTGGTCAACTCGAATTCGCCTTCGGAATAGAAGCCGCCCGCCGCCGCGGCAATCTCCTGCCGCAGCAGGCGGTAGGTGCCGACGATGCGGCGATGCTCGGGACCGGAAAGCGAAGTATCGAAGACCAGCAGATGGTCGCAGAGGGGATCGAAGCGGTCGGCATCGCGGCGGTCCTGCATCTGGAACAGGTCCTTCCTGGCACCAAGCTCGTCGTAGAACACCCGGTAGCGCACTTCCTGCGCGGCGGCGATCTCGGCCTCGTTGCGGGCGAGCCGCACTTCGAGATTGCCGATGCGGCCGAGCGATGCGCCTTTTATGACGGCATCGGCGTTCCGGCCGACGAGCAAAGGCCCGCTGGCGTTCGGCCGAGCATCACATTCCGGCATGACTGTATGCACGAGTGATTCTCCTTCGAGCCATCCCTCTTGGCACGGGGATACGGTGTAGGTGCAACAGGATTGTGACAGTACCGTGATACGGCTCTGCGGGCAATACTTCGTCGGCTGGGTAATCTATCGACCGTCTATGTTGTGCCTCAAGCGGCCACTTGCCCTTCAACCGCATGAACCAGGGCATCAGGGTCGAGCGGCTTGGTGACGAAGCCGCTCGCACCGTGGGCGAGCACGGCGTGGCGGGTCTTTTCCTGGCTGTCGGCCGACAGCACCATGATCGGCACCGGCGGAACCGCGGTCTCCTCCTCATGGCGGCGGATGGCGGCGATGGCGTCCAGCCCGTCCATGACAGGCATATGCAGGTCCATCAGCACCACGTCGTAGCGGTGCTTATGGCCGGTGCTGATGACCGCCTCGACCGCGGCCTTGCCGTTGCCGACCACTTTCACCCGATGCCCGGCCTTCAGGAGGGTGGCGCGGGCCAGCATGGCGTTGATGTCGTTGTCCTCGGCGATCAGCACCGACAGGCCCTGCTGGCGGCCGCCAATGGCGTGCCCAGCCTGCGCGCCGCGCTTTTGCGGTTGCGGCTCGGCGATGACCGGTGCGTGGCTGGTCAAAAGCACGCGCAGCAATGTCTCGCCGCGCACCGGCCTCGCCAGGAAGGTGGCGTAACCGTTGGCACGGAACTCGCCAAGCATGCCGCGGTCGGTCGGCGCGATCAGCGTCACCGCCTCGCAATCGACAAATCCGCTCTGGCGCAGGCGCCTGAGCAGCCTGCCGTCGCTTTGCTCCATGGCAGCATCGACCAGAAGCACGTTGCAGCCCTCGGCGAAAGGGGCGGCCTGGGCGGCGGCGGCGGCCAGATCGACCGTTCCGCCATTGGCGCGAATGGTGCGGGCGATGGCTTCGGCCTCGACCAGGTTCTTCGACACGATTACCGCATGCCGGCCCAACAGCGCGTTCTGGCGGATCTGCAGCGCCTCGACGGCGGAAATAGCGGGAATCTCGAAGACGAATTCGGATCCCTGGCCAAGCCGGCTCGACACCGAGATAGTGCCGCCCATCGCCGTCACCAGGCGCTTGGAAATCGCGAGACCGAGGCCGGCACCACCATGCGTACGGGTCGAGGTGCCGTCAGCCTGTTCGAAGTCCTCGAAGATGCGCTCCATGTCCTCCTCGCGCAGACCGGGGCCGGTGTCGGTGATGGTGAAGCGGATGCGGTTGGTGGTTTCGGTGCGGACGCGGCCGATGCTTGCCAGGACGCCGCCGCTGTCGGTGAACTTGACGGCATTGCCGATAAGGTTGAGCAGCACCTGCCTGACCCTGCCGGGGTCGGCGGTGATCAGCTGCGGCACGTCGGGTTCGACATGGCAGCCGAGGCCGATATCCTTGGCAAAAGCCCGCGCCGCCAAAAGCTCGATGACATTGTCGGCGATCTCGCGCACCGACATCGGTTGCGGTTCGGGATCGAAGCGGCCGGCCTCGATCTTGGAATAGTCGAGCAGGTCCTCGATCAGCGCCAGCAGCGCGCTGGCCGAGGTCGAGATGGCGCCGACATAGGTCCGCTGCTCGGGCGAAAGGCTGGTGTCGGCGAGAAGCCGGGCCATGCCCATGATGCCGTTCATCGGCGTGCGTATCTCGTGGCTGACGGTGGCGAGGAAGCGCGATTTGGCCTGGCTCGCATATTCGGCCCGTTCGCGGGCGGTGATCAGCGAGGATTCGGCGCGTTTGCGGGCGGTGATGTCACGGGCGATGGCGCGATGCGAAACGGCGCCGCTGTCCTTGTCGCGCACCGACAGCTCGATCCAAGAGAACCAGCGTGGGCCGTCCGGCGTGCGAATGGCGACATCAGTGGAACTCAGGCATTCATGGTCGGAAAAGGCGGCGTCGGGAACGATGCCGACATCGATGCCTAGTTCCGCCAGGGTCTTGCCGGCGAGGTCGCGCTGGTCGGTTTCGACAAGGTCGGCGAAAACCTTGTTGGCGTAGACGATATGGCCGTCGCGGTCGCGGTGGACGACGAGATCGCCGAGTGCATCGATCAGACCGCGAAAGCGCTCCTCGCTCTCCTGCATCTCCCACATGCGGTCGGCCAGCGTCTCGATCTCGGCGCGACTGCGGGCGGTCGTGGCATCGAGCAGGGCCACCGCGCGACGCTGGGTGCGCCTGTTGCGCAGATGCATGGCGAGCCCGGCGATGGCTGTCGCCAAAAGGCCAATGGTGATGAAGATCGGCGCTCCGGTCAGATGCGACAGGCCTGCCAGCACGATGATGGCGACGAGAGTCAGGAAGGGCAGGCCGTGGCGGTTGGCGTCCGGCAATTCCGGCGCCAGCGGCGGCGCGGCGACAAGCTGCCGCCCTGACGCCTCGGGGGCCGCCCGGTCGGCCCGTTCGGCTGGTTCCGCCTCTCTGATGCCGGGTTCCGCAATCATACGGAATTCCTGCCAGACAGAGCTTATTGAAGGTTGTGGTTGATCGTTCGAATTTTAGCGGTCGCGCTCTTTTTTTCCCTTTGGAGCCTCACATGTCCACCACCACGCGGCCGCGGATCTTGCCCTCGACGATGTCATGCGCGGCGCCGATGATGCCGTCGAAGCCGATGCTCGTCGACAGGCTGGCAAGCTTTGCGTGATCGAGATCGGTGCCGATGCGGCGCCAGGCCTCGATGCGGACCGCCTTGGGCGCCATCACCGAATCGATGCCGAGCAGCGAGACGCCGCGCAGGATGAACGGGGCGACGCTTGCCGGCAGGTCCATGCCGCCGGCGAGGCCGCAAGCGGCAACGGCGCCGCCATAGGAGGTCATCGACAGGACGTTGGCCAGCGTGTGGCTGCCGACAGCGTCGATGCCGCCGGCCCAGCGTTCCTTGGCTAGCGGTTTTGCAGGCTGCGCAAGCTCGTCGCGTGAAATCACTTCCGCGGCACCGAGGTCGGTCAGATAGGGGCTTTCGGCACTGCGGCCGGTCGAGGCGATGACGTGATAGCCGAGGCTGGACAGGATCGAGACCGCGACCGACCCGACGCCACCGGCAGCGCCCGTCACCACCACAGGGCCGCGGTCGGGCACGATGCCGTGGCGCTCCAGCGCGATGACGCAAAGCATGGCGGTGTAGCCGGCGGTGCCGACCGCCATCGCATCATGCGGGCTCATGCCGTCCGGCAGCGGTACCAGCCAGTCGCCCTTGACGCGGGCGCGTCCGGCAAAGGCGCCGAAATGCGTCTCGCCGACGCCCCAGCCGTTCAATATGACCTTGTCACCCTCGCGCCAGTCGGGATTGGAAGACGAGATGACGGTGCCGGCGAAATCGACGCCCGGCACCAGCGGCCAGCGGCGGATCACCGGCGCCTTGCCGGTGATTGCAAGGCCGTCCTTGTAGTTCACCGTCGTCGCCTCCACCGCGACGGTGACGTCGCCTTCCATCAGGTCTGCCTCGGTGAGCTCGGTCACCGCGACCGACTGGTTTTTCTCGGCGTCGCGCGAAACGAGGATGGCTTTGAAGGCTTCGGGCATTTTTTCTCCTCGGGCTTGCAAATAAGAAATGTGCGGTGCCGGGCGAGTGAGGTCAATCGCTCGATGTTCCGCGCCACCAGCCAATGAGCTCATCGAAGACGACCAGCACGGCACCGACCGAAATGAAGGCATCGGCGAGGTTGAAGATCGCGAAGGACCAGACCGGCGTGTGAAACAGAATATAGTCGATGACATGGCCATAGGCAGCGCGGTCGATCAGATTGCCGAGCGCGCCGCCGACGATCAGCGCGAAGCCGACGCGGGCAAGCAGGTGGCCGGGCGGCGTGCGGGCCGCAAGATAGAGAACGAAAGCGACCACCAGAACCGCGACGACCACCAGGCCGGTGTCGCCGAAGGACGAAAACAGCGAAAACGCGATGCCGGTGTTGTAGGTGCGGTACAGCGCCAGGAACGGCAGGAGATCGAGCCTTTCCTGGAAGGCAAGGCCGGTCTCGACCAGATATTTCAGCCACTGGTCGAGCGCTATCGCGGCGACAACCAGAAAAGCGTAGGGGCTCCAGGACTTCATGGTTTGCAGTTTCACGGTTTGGGATGTCACGATCGGGCATCCTCCGGGCCGAGCTTCAGCGCGCCGCGCCGGATCTCGAACAGCATGACGCCGGTGGCCACCGCAAGGTTGAGCGAATCGGCGCGGCCTGCCTGCGGTATCCGCAGCAGCTTGTCGCAGCTTGCGGCAAGCTCGTCAGGCAGGCCTTGCTGCTCGTTGCCCATCATCAAAAGCACCGGGCCTTTTGAAAAATCGACCGAGCGGTAATCGACCGCACCCTTAAGATGGGTGCCGGCGACGAGGCCGGGAAAGCTCTTTCGCCAGGCGAGAAAAGCCTCGGCCGACGCCTTGGCGACCGGCACGGCGAAGATCGAGCCCATGGTGGCGCGTACCGTCTCGACCGAAAAGGGATCGGTGGTCTCGCCGACCAGGATGACGCCTTTGGCGCCGACGGCGTCGACCGTGCGGATGACGGTGCCGAGGTTGCCGGGGTCGCGGACGCGGTCGAGCACCACCCAGACGTCGCCATCATGGGCGCGAATGTCCTTCAGCGGCAGCAATTTCTGCGAGAACACGCCGACGACCATTTGCGGATTGTCGCGGCGGGTGATGGCGACCAGCACGTTTTCCGAAACTTCAAGTACGGTGCCGCCGGCGGCAACCGTGCGCGCCGCAACTTTTTCAACCGCCGCATTGCCACGTCCGGCCTTGGCGAAAACCAATGTCCTGATAGACCAGCCGAGATCGAGCGCGTCGATGACCAGCTTCAGGCCTTCGGCCATGAAGGCATTCTGCTGGTCGCGGAATTTCTTCTGCGCGAGCGCCTTGATGTCCTTGACCAGCGGATTGGCGAGGCTGGTGACTTCCTTCACCTGCCCTGGCGCGCCCGCGTGCCGTTCGTACGCACTCATTCAGGCCACCCAGCGCGAGAACAGCGAGGTCGAAAGCGCCCGGCCGGCGGATTTCTCGCGGATGATCAATTCGCCGGATTCGACCGTGCCGCCCATGCCGGCGAAGGTGTCGCGCATCAAGGCGTGGATGGCGAAGAAAGAGGCGCGGATCGAATAGGCGGTCAGCACCACAGCGAGCGGCTTCGGCGTCAGGATCGCACGGCAGATGTCGGTCAGCGCCGGCAAATCTTCGAACAGATGCCAGACCTCGCCCTTCGGTCCGCGGCCATAGGCGGGCGGGTCGAACAGGATGATGTCGTAGCGGCTGCCGCGGCGCTCCTCGCGCTCGGCGAATTTCACGGCATCGTCGACGATCCAGCGGATCGGCCTTTGCGACAGGCCCGCCATCTCCTGGTTTTCGCGCGCCCAGCCGATCGCCTTCTTGGAAGCATCGACATGGGTGACCTCGGCGCCGGCACGCGCCGCCACCAGCGAGGCAAGACCGGTATAACCGAACAGGTTCAGCACCTTCACCGGCCGTTTTGCCGCCGCAATCAGCCCGGCCATGTGGTCCCAGTGCGAGGCCTGCTCGGGAAAGACACCGACATGGCGAAACGAAGTGAAGCGGCCGAGATAGTCGATGCCGTCATGCTTCATCGGCCAGGTCTCGCCGAGCGGCGTCTTCGGAAAGCGCCAGCGGCCGATGCCTTCCTCGTCGGTATCGCCGGTGAAAATGGCATCGGCGCGTTCCCAGTCCCTGGCCGGCAATGCCTTTTGCCAGATCGCCTGGCCCTCCGGCCGAACGATGCGGTAGGGGCCGTATTGCTCGAGCTTTTCTCCGGCGCCGCTGTCGAGCAGCGCGTAATCCTGATTGGCGCCGACTTCGAGGATCAGCGGCAGATGTTCGGCAGGCAGCGCGCCATCGCGGCGCGAAAGTGGGCGCGGCGCTGCTTTCTGCTCGGACCGGTCCTGCGGTTTCGTCTCCGGACCAGCGGTTGGATTGGCGTCGCGCCGCCGCGGCTGCTCTATCCCGCCTTTTTTCGCGGGCGGGCGGCTGTCGCGGCGTTTGTCGCGAAAAGGTTTCAAGAAGGCGCATCTCCGGACGGCGGCTGCGCCGCTTCTGCCACAGCGAATTGACCGGCGCAACAAAAGGGCTGCAGGCGTTTGCGAACGGATCAGCCACGCCTGATCGACAGCAGCCCGACTGCGAGCGCGATGAAACCGACGGCCTTGAAGCCGGTGACGACCATATGGCCGGCTTCCCAGCGGCTCCGGATAGCTTCGAAATTGCCCGGGATCGGTCCAGGCACCCAGGTGGCCAGGACATCGTTTGCCGGTTTGACGAGCGCAACCCACGCGACAAGCGCCATCAGATAAAGCATGGTGGCGGCCAACACCCACCAGAATGCCGGGCGGTCGCCGCGCAGCATCCATGCGAGGAGCCCCGGACAGGCGACGGCCGCCACGTCCAGCGGTGCGCCGACAGTCAAAAAGAACTGGAACTGAGCATTGAAGACCGTGGTTTCTCGCCAGAGCGAAGGCGGCCATCTGGTCAGCCGCGGCACCGATTCCAGTACGTGGGCGAAGGATGGTCCGAGGCTTAGGGCAGCACCGGTGGCGGTCAAAACAGACCAGAACAACAGAAGACCGCGTATATCCATAATGGCCAGACAACGGCGTCAGGCCGCATACGTTCCGGTCGGCGATCATCCTGCTTGCCGCCGAAAGCGCAGGCGCACTATCGTCCATCCAAATTGGGCATCCATCCAAACCGGGTTGCGATCCATGTCCCGCGCCGAACGCCTGCTCGACTTGATCCAGATCCTGCGCCGGCATCGCCGGCCAGTCAGCGGCCGCAGCCTTGCCGGCGAAATGGGTGTGTCGATCCGCACGCTCTATCGCGATATCGCCACGTTGCAGGGGCAGGGCGCACCGATCGAGGGCGAGGCGGGGCTGGGTTACGTGCTCAGGCCAGGCTTCATGCTGCCGCCCTTGATGTTCACCGACGAGGAGATCGAGGCGATCGTGCTCGGTTCGCGCTGGGTGGCCAAGCAGCCGGACTGGCGGCTTGCCAACGCCGCCACCGACGCGCTGGCCAAGATCGCCGCCGTGCTGCCGGACGATTTGCGCGAAGAGCTCGATGCCTCGACGCTGCTGGTCGGGTCGCGCACCGAGGTCACCGAAGGCATCGATCTCGGCGTGGTGCGGCAAGCCATCCGCGAGGAGCACAAGTTGAGCTTTGTCTATCGCGATGCCGGCGGCGCTGCCTCCGAGCGCACCGTCTGGCCGTTTGCACTCGGCTTCTTCGACAAGGTGCGCGTCGTCGCGGCGTGGTGCGAGATGCGCCAGGATTTCAGGCACTTTCGCGCCGATCGGATATCCGGCCTCAACGCCACCGAGACGCGTTATCCGCGCCGTCGCCAGGTGCTGCTCAAAGAATGGCGGGCGACGCTCGACAAGCCAAGCTAAGGCTGCCGCTCAGTTAAGACTGCTGCCAGAATCTGGCAGTGGTGCACGCTATGCTGCTCCAGTCGAAACCATCTGGAGAGCAATTCATGACACCGCCCAATTTCGTCATCCTCTATGTCGACAAGCCTGAGCAAAGCGGCGCCTTCTACAGCGCGCTGCTCGGACGCGAGCCGGTCGACACCTCGCCGACCTTCGTGTTGTTCGTGCTCGACAACGGCTTCAAACTCGGCCTCTGGTCGCGTCATACCGTAGAGCCGGCCGCGGCGGCCGCAGGCGGTGGCGCCGAGGTCGTCTTTGCGTTGGATACGCCTGGCGCTGTCGACACCACCCATGCCGAGTGGGCCGACCGTGGGCTGACCATCCTGCAGAGCCCGACCGACATGGATTTCGGCCGCACCTTCGTCGCGCTCGATCCGGACAACCACCGGCTACGGGTTTATTGGCAAAAGGAGTAAGGCAGTAGGGCAGTAGGCGAGAGCAAAGTAGCACTAGGCGCGGCGCCGCACGATTAGCACGGTTTCCTACTGCCCTACTGCCCTACTGCCCTACTGCCCTACTGCCCTACTGCCCTACGCTTGCGCGATACACGGCAATGCCGGCGGCCAGGTCCTCGAGGGCCGCGCCGACCGACTTGAACAGCGTGATCTCGTCATTGCCCTGCCGGCCTTTTTTCTGGCCGCGTGCCAGTTCATAGAGGTCGGCGACGATGGCTTGCGGCTTCAGCACGCCGGAGGCCAGCGGCTGGACGATGTCGCCGGCTTCCTTGGTGGCGCCGGCGCGGGTGTCGACATAGACGCGGGCGCGTGCAATCGCGTCGTCGTCGCTTTCGCGCATCGCCGGCGTGAAGCCGCCAACCAGATCGACATGGGTTCCCGGTTTCAAGAGTACCCCTTTGATCAGTGGCGCGGTGGTGATGGTCGCCGATGACACGATATCGGCCTGGCCGAGTTCGACGTCGAGATCGCCTGCGGCGTCGGCCGCAAAACCCTCGGCACGCAATTTTGCCGCGACCTTTTCGGCATTGGCCGGCGTGCGGTTCCAGATGCGGATGTTCTTGATCGGCCGCACCGCCGAATGCGCCTTTGCAAGGAATGGCGACAGCGCGCCGGCGCCGACCACCAGCAGCCGTGATGCGTCTTCGCGGGCCAGATAGGACGCGGCCAGTGCCGAGGCGCAGGCGGTGCGCCACTGCGTCAGCCGCTGGCCATCGATCAAGGCCTGAGGCTCGCCGGTGGCGCCGTCCAGCAACAGGTAGAGGCCCATCACCGCAGGCTTGCCGACGGCGTTGTTGTCGGGCGACACTGTGACGATCTTGACGCCGATATGGCCATCGGCCGAGGTGCCGGCGTTGAAGTCGGTCCAGGCCGGCATCAGAAGCAGCGTCGAGGCGGCACCGTCGGGCCGCTCGACCGTGTGATGATGCCTGACCGGCTGCACGGCGCCGTCGCGAAAAGCGGCGCGCAATGTCTCGACCAGCCCGGGAAAGGTCAGCGCGCGGTCGACCTCGGCGGCGGAAATGGTCAGCATGATGGCTCCGTGGAGAAATAGGCCGGTTGCGCTTCCTGCCCGAGCCGCGGCTCAGTTCATCGGCTTCGGCAAGGCCGGGCCCTGCGCCGCTGTGGGCGCGCGGCTGACTGCCAGACGCAGGTTCTCGGCCTCGGCGCCGCGCTGGCGCGCCAGCTTGCGGTAGCGGCCCTGCTTGATCCAGGTCGCCAGGCTGCCGACGATCATGCCGATGGCCAGCGCCAGGAACAGGAAAATGAACAGCGGCACGGTCAGCGTCAGCGCCGGATTGCCGGGATTGAACGGATCGAGCGTGAAGGCCACCGGTTCGCGGTTGGCGACGGCCAGCGCAATCAGGATGACGGCCAGCGGCACGAAAACCACGATGAGGATGAAGCGATTGAACATGTTTTTCCGTTCGGAAGAAAAGGCAGCAACGGGTCGGCGGGCGCCGCGCCTATTTGCCTCCGTTCAGCCTTTCACGCAATTCCTTGCCGGTCTTGAAGAACGGCACCCATTTCTCCTCGACCTCTACGGATTCGCCGGTGCGCGGATTGCGGCCGGTGCGGGCAGGGCGGTTTTTCACCGAAAACGCGCCGAAGCCGCGCAACTCGACCCGGTTGCCCTCGGCAAGCGCGTCGGTGATTTCATCGAAGATGGCGCCGACAATGTTTTCGACATCGCGCAGGAAAAGATGCGGATTGCGCGTGGCGATGATCTGCACAAGTTCGGATTTGATCATGAAAAGGCTCCCCGTGAAAGCAGTGCCGCCGAAATTATCAGAATGATTTTATTTGCTTTTTCACTCCCAAGCGGCTCCTCAAGGGTGCCAGACGGAAACGAGACCGTCAAGAAACAAGCGATCCGCTCCAATTTCGTGAAGGACGTCGCCGCCATGGCCAGGCAGGCCAAGCGCAGTGCCGACGGTCTGCGCCATCGCCTTGGAGAACAGGAAACCACCGCGTTTTTCCGTGTCCTTCCATTCCACCACCTTGAGTTTGGCATCGACACCCTTGCCTGCAAGCCAGTCGATCGCTTCGGCCTCGCCGCCGACCGCGTCGATCAATCTGTTGGTGACCGCCTGCCGGCCGGTGAAGATCGACCCGTCCGCGAGCGCCAGCGCCTCCGGCTTGGTCATGTTGCGGCGCTCGGCGACGATGCCGACGAACCAGTCGTAGCTGTCGAGAATGAGTTTGCGGACCATGGCGCGTTCATCGTCATTGGTCGGCTTGAAGGGGGAAGGCGAGGCCTTCAAGGGCGAGGATTTCACCTCCTCCAGCTTGACGCCGAGCTTGTCCATGAGGCCGCTGACGTCCGGGTACTGGATCAGAACGCCGATCGAGCCGACGATCGAGGATTTGCGTGCGACAATATGGTCGGCCGCGGTGGCTATCATGTAACCCGCCGACGCCGCGAGCGTGCCGACCTCGGCCACCACCGGCTTGTCGGCGGCGAGCTTGCGCACTGCCTCGTAGATCGACTCGCCACCGACGGTGGTGCCGCCGGGTGAATCGATCGACAGGATCACAGCCTTGACGCGCGGCGACTGACGGATGGCTTCCAGCCGCTTGATCAGTTCTTCGTCTTCGGTGATGGTACCTTCGATCTTGACCTTAGCGATGTGGTCGACAGCCGCGCCGGTGAATTCGTCACCATAAATCCACGCGGAAAAGGCGATCAGCCCGGCTGCGGCGACAAGAATCGCCGCAACACGCCAGAATGTCAGCTTGCGGCGCAAGCGGCGGCGGTCGATCAGGTCGTCGGCTCTCAATGCCATGGTCAGCCTCGTAGTCGGTGGGAGCAGATGCTTTTAAAGCAACCATTCGCGCCCGGCTACCGTTTCCTGACGGCCTTCGCCAAAGCCGTCTTCGGCGTTCGGGCAAGCTTCAATCTGTCGCGTTCCACAGGCTCTAACACTGTGCGCCCATATCTGGTATGAGGTTCAGGCTGCGCTGGGGCCATTTTCGTTGTATAGGGGCGGCTGTCATATTTTTGCGGTTTTCCTCGGCTTGTGCTTGCTTGAGGGTGCCGGCACCCCACCTATAGGGCGGCCTGGCGGGCAGGGGTTTAGAAGAAGCAGTCATGTTAGCGGGACCAATCGAACCGACCAACACCGAGACGGAGTTGGCTCCCAAGGCCGCAGGCCGGGCGCGGGTCGACGCCTTTGACATCGCGCAGCGTCATTCGCGCCGGGTGCGGATCCTCAAGCTGGCCGTGCCGCTGGTCGCCGCCCTGATCGCGGTCGCGTTTCCGGTCTATTCCTATCTCATGGCTCCCGCTGCAATCGAGGTGCAGGCCGACGGCGGCTCCTTTGCCAATGGCAAGCTGGTGATGGCCAATCCCAAGCTCAACGGCTTCACCAAGCAGAACCTGCCCTATTCGATGACGGCCCTGCGCGCCATACAGGACGTCAGCAAACAAGGCATCATCGATCTGGAAGGCATCAAGGCCAGGCTGCCGATTGCGGCCGACAACACGGCCGCCATCGATGCCGCGCGCGGCACCTATGATCGCGACGGCAACACGTTCAGCCTGACCAGCGACGTGACGGTATCGACCACGGATGGCGTGGTGGCAAAATTCAAATCAGTCTATCTCGACATGGGCGAAGGCACTATGAAGACAAGCGAACCCGTCGATGTCAGCCGCGGCGGGTCGCGGATCAGGGCGGATTCGATGTCGGTCCAGGACAATGGCAAGGTCCTGGTTTTCGAGAACAAGGTGCGCGTCGACATCGATCCCGCCAGTTTGAAGGCGGCAGAGGCAAAGAGCGGAGAGACCAATGCGGTTCAGTAGTTCGGCACGGCGCCTCGCCGCGGTTTCGGCGTTGCTGACCCTCGGGCTGCCATTGGGGCTCACCCTGGGGACGGCTTCGTCGCTGGCGCAGTCCAGCGCCACCAGCCAAATGTCCGGCCTCAGGCTGTCGGGCGACAAGCCGATCCAGATCGAAAGCGACAAGCTCGAGGTGCGCCAGGCGGAAAGCGTCGCCGTCTTCACCGGCAACGTCAACGTCGTCCAGGGTCCAACCGTACTCAAGGCCGGCAAAATGACGGTCTATTACGTCAGGGATGCAGCCGCCGCCAAAGGCGCCGAGCCGGCGGGTGCCGCGGCGATGACCGGATCCGCCAACATCGACCATCTCGTGGTCGACGATAAGGTCTACATCAAATCGGACAATCAGGTTGCCACCGGCGACCGCGGCACCTTCGACATGAAGACCGAGGTGCTGGTGCTTTCGGGCAGCAAGGTCGTGCTCTCGCAAGGCGACAACGTGCTTGTCGGCTGCAAGCTTACGGTGCAGATGAAGAGCGGCCTTGCCCAGGTCGACGCCTGCGGCGGCCGCGTCATGATGTCGATCACGCCGCAGGCGAAGTCTGGAGCAGCGAAACCCTGATGACCGGCATATCGTCGCTGCTGGCGCGTCTTCCAGGGCGCGCCGCCAGCAAACTTGCGGCACCGGCCAGGGTCACCGTCGAAGCGGCAAAGTTCAAGGGAACCTTGATCGCCAAGGGGCTGACCAAAAGCTACAAGGGCCGCAAAGTCGTCAGCGGCGTGACGCTGGGCGTGCGCGCCGGCGAGGCGGTTGGGCTGCTCGGCCCCAATGGCGCCGGCAAGACCACCTGTTTCTACATGGTGACCGGGCTGGTGCCGGTCGACGAAGGCACCATCGAAATCGACGGCTTCGACGTCACGTCGATGCCGATGTATCGCCGCGCCCGTCTCGGCATCGGCTATCTGCCGCAGGAAGCGTCGATTTTTCGCGGCCTGAACGTCGAGCAAAACATCCGGGCCGTGCTCGAAGTGGTCGAAAAGAGCCGCAAGGAGCGTGAGCGCCTGCTCGACGAATTGCTCGAGGAATTCCACATCAGCCATCTGCGCAAGGCTCCATCGCTGTCGCTCTCCGGCGGTGAGCGGCGGCGCCTCGAAATTGCCCGTGCGTTGGCAACCCGCCCCGCCTACATGCTGCTCGACGAACCGTTCGCCGGCATCGACCCGATCGCCGTCGCCGACATCCAGCAGCTCGTGCGCCACTTGACGGCACGTGGCATCGGCGTGCTGATCACCGACCACAATGTGCGTGAGACCCTTGGCCTGATCGACCGCGCCTACATCATCCATGCCGGTCAGGTGCTGACCCATGGCCGAGCCGACGAAATCGTCGCAAATGCCGATGTGCGGCGGCTTTATCTTGGCGAGGGATTTACGCTCTAAATGCGAAATTCCGGTTCGAACGGGATTTCCGGCGTAGTCCGGCAGCTTTTTCTTCGATTTTCTGCCTGAAAAACGCGCTGGCAGGCGAGTTTTTCCGCACCTCGCCTTGACAAGCAAAAGCCGGGCCAGTTTCTATGCTGGCCTGGAAAATTCTTTCCAGCAGTGCGGGCGCGTAGACGGGGCGTTGAAACCGAACCATGGCGTTGGCGGCAAAACTACAGCTACGACAGTCGCAGTCGCTGGTGATGACGCCGCAGCTGATGCAGTCGATCCGCCTGCTGCAGTTCACCCACCTCGAGCTGGAACGCTTCATCGACGACGAGATCGAACGCAATCCCCTGCTGGAACGCGCCGAACCGCAGGACGACGCCGCCAGCGACCAGGCGCAGAAGAGCGACGCCGCATCGGAACCGGCAGCCGACGGCGACTGGTTCGAAGCGGAGACGGCGTGGAGCGCCGAGGCGATCTCGGAAAAGCTCGATACGTCGCTGGAAAACCTGTTTCCCGACGATCCTGGAACGAGCGAGCGGCTCGGCCCCGACCTGACGGCGCAATGGAAATCGGCGTCCGGCAATAGTTCCGCCTCTTCCTCCGACGGCTTCGACGTCGCGGATATGGCGGCGGCTGCCATCACGCTGCGCGACCATGTCGGCGAGCAGGTGGCGCTCGCCTTCGCCGATCCGGCCGCGCGCCTGATCGCCAGCGAGCTTGCCGACGGCGTCGATGAGGCCGGCTACATGCGTGCGGACATGGCCGAGATCGCGGCCCGCCTCGGCACGGACGCCACGGCGGTGGCAAGGGCGCTGGCGATTTGCCAGACATTCGAGCCCGCCGGCATCTTCGCCCGCGACCTCGCCGAATGCCTGTCGCTGCAGCTTGCCGTGCGCGACCGGCTCGATCCGGCGATGAGGGCATTGATCGCCAATCTCGAACTCCTGGCACGGCGCGATTTCCAGACGCTGAAGCGGATTTGCGGTGTCGACGAGGAGGATCTGCTCGACATGCTGGCCGAGATCCGGGCGCTCGACCCGCGGCCGGGAATGGCGTTTTCGCGCGGTGCCAGCGATGCGATCGTGGCCGACGTCGAGGTGCGCGCAGCCAATGACGGCAGCTGGACGGTCGAGCTCAATGCCGAGACGCTACCGCGTGTGCTGGTCGATCACATCTATTTCGCTCAGGTCACGCCGCATGCGAAAAACCAGGCGGAAAAGGATTTCCTCGCCGAATGCCTGCAGAATGCCAACTGGCTGACGCGCAGCCTCGACCAGCGGGCGAAGACTATCCTCAAGGTCGCCTCCGAGATCGTGCGCCAGCAGGACGCTTTTCTCGTCCACGGCGTGCGGCACCTGAAGCCGCTCAACCTGCGCACGGTGGCGGACGCTATCGGCATGCACGAATCGACGGTCAGCCGGGTCACGGCAAACAAATACATGCTGACGCCGCGCGGCGTGTTCGAGCTGCGCTATTTCTTTACCGCCTCGATCGCTTCGTCGGGTGGCGGCGATGCGCATTCGTCGGAAGCGGTGCGCGACCGCATAAAGCAGCTGATCGACGAAGAGAAAGCCGTCGATGTGCTTTCCGACGATGCCATCGTGGACATGCTGCGGGAAAGCGGCGTCGACATTGCCAGGCGCACGGTTGCCAAATACCGGGAAGGCATGAACATACCCTCTTCGGTGCAACGGCGGCGCGAAAAACGCGCTTTGGCCAGCGCCGGCCGTTGAACTCCGGCAGAATTTCCACAGCTTTCGCGTTCATTGACAAGCGGCAACGAAGTGGCTAGAAGCCCGCCCGCATGAGACGGGCTGGCGAGTGGATTTGAGTTCGCTGATGCCCGCACGAGGGATGGTCCGTCACGACGTAGGCCACGGACGGCCAAGAAGGCGGCTTGTGATCAACCGGAAAGTTCGGATTTAAAATCGGCGCAAGTGACGCCGCAAAGCTTGTGCGCACGGACCACGAGTATAAACTCGGGACAGTTTGAAGCCTGAGCAAGGAAGGTCAGTTTTCAGATGACACTGCGCATATCGGGAAAACACATGGATATCGGCGATGCGTTCCGTACGCGCATCAACGACCGTGTCGGGGAAGTGATCGGGAAATATTTCGATCGGGGCTTTTCAGGGCAAATCGTAGTCGTCAAATCGGGGTCGCGCTACACGGCCGATTGCATGATCCGGCTGGATTCCGGTGCTTCGCTGCAGGCGACCGGCGATGCCCAGGATCCGACGCTTGCCTTCGATGCCGCGGCGGACCGTCTGGAAACCCGCCTCAGGCGTTACAAGCGCCGGCTGAAGTCGCACAATTCAGGCAATAGCAATGGCGAACTCACCGACGTCGCCTATACGGTGATGGCCCCGCTTGCCGATGACGACGAGGAGATACCGGAGAATTTCGCGCCGGCCATCGTCGCCGAATCGACCATGACGCTGCGGACCATGTCGGTGGCGTCAGCCGTGATCGAGCTCGACACCAAGGACAGCCCGGTCCTGGTCTTCCGCAATGCCGGAAACGACCATCTCAACATCGTCTATCGCCGGCCGGACGGGAATATCGGCTGGATCGACCCGTCTACGGCCAAGGTCGCGCAGGGGTAAAAACCAGCCGCACGCAAGCGTGGGGACTGGCGACGGCAGGCGAACAAGGGATTTCAAGCATGGATCTGAGCGATCTCGTCAACGTTCCGGCAATCATGCCGGCGTTGAAGGCGAACTCCAAAAAGCAGCTGCTGCAATTGCTGTCTGAAAGGGCGGCGGCAATTTCCGGCATTCCGGAGCGGGAGGTGTTCGACACCATCCTGCAACGCGAGCGGCTGGGTTCGACCGGCGTCGGCAACGGCATCGCCATTCCGCATGGCAAGCTGGCCGGGGTGAAGCGGATCGCTGGAGTTTTTGCCCGGCTGGAGACACCGGTCGATTTCGAGGCCCTCGACGATCAGCCGGTCGACCTGGTGTTTCTGCTTTTGGCCCCCGAAGGTGCCGGCGCCGACCACCTCAAGGCGCTGTCGCGCATCGCGCGGGTGCTGCGCGATGCCGACACGGTTGCCAAGATCAGGGGCACGCGCGATGCCGTGGCTATCCACGCGCTGCTGTCGGATACACAGGCCTCGCACGCCGCCTGAGTTGATTGGACCCGTTGAAGGGCCGCCGTGAGCGGCCCTGTCCGTTTCAGCCAGATCGGCGCGCCGTGTTGTTAGTGGATAGCGACGGGGGTCAGATCGTTTTCCAAGGCGCCGGCCAGCGCCCGGTCGCGAGCATCCGAAAGCAGGATCGGCTGGCCGTTGGCGGCAAACAGGGCCCACAGTTCCAGCCCGGGCGCGATTTCGCCGAGGCCCGGGAAACGGCCGCGCAGATCGTCGCTCGACACTTTCCTGAGATAGGCGACCGAACCTTCGCCGAGATGAGCGAATTCGCCGCTGGTCATGATGATATTTTCGTCAGTTCTGGTCATTTCAAGCCTCCTTGCCGCGAGACGCCGCTCAAGGCCATCCCGCATGAGAGCTATCGGCAAAACTCAGTCTTTCACCGATATGTTTATTTTTCGTACCAGCCGTTCGGACTCCGGCCGATCGAGATCGATCGACAAGAGGCCGTTCTTCAATTCCGCCGCAATCACCCGCATGCCGTCGGCCAGCACGAAACAGCGCTGGAACTGGCGCGCGGCGATGCCGCGGTGGAGGAATTCGCGCTCGGTGTCGTCGTTCTGACGGCCGCGCACGACCAACTGGTTCTCCTCCGTGGAGACATCGAGATCGCTTTCCGCGAAACCGGCGACGGCGAGCGTGATGCGCAGCCTTTCGGTTTTGCCGTCGGCACCGCTGAGGCGCTCGATGTTGTACGGAGGATAGCTGTCACCCGACTTCGCCAAGCGCTCCAGTGTCTTTTCCATGGAATCGAAACCGAGGAGAAGCGGGCTGGAAAAAGGCGTCATTCGGCTCATGTTACAGTGTCCTCTCAAGAGCGACATAAAGTGGAAAAACCCGGATGGCATTTTTCCCGATGGTCTTGATATGGTCCGCCGCCCGGCAGACTTCAAGCCGTCACACGTCCCGCCCAAAAAGACTTGCCAAAACAAGGAATTGAAATGCCCCAATCCCGCAGGATCATCATCGACACTGACCCCGGCCAGGACGATGCCGTCGCCATATTGCTGGCGCTCGGCAGCGCCGAGCTGGAGATCGTCGGCATCACCGCGGTGGCCGGCAACGTGCCGCTGAAACTCACCGAAAAAAACGCACGCAAGATCTGCGAGTTGGCCGGCCGGCCGGATGTCAAGGTCTATGCAGGCGCCATCCGGCCGCTGGCGCGTGAACTCGTCACCGCCGAGGAAGTGCATGGCAAGACCGGCCTCAACGGACCGCAACTGCCTGAGCCAAAGATGAAGCTGCAGGATCAGTATGCGGTCGATTTCATCGTCGAGACGCTGATGAAGGAGGAGACCGGCACGATCACGCTTTGCGCGCTCGGGCCGCTCACCAATGTTGCGCTGGCGCTGATCCGCGAGCCGAAAATCGCGCCGCGCATCAAGGAGATCGTGCTGATGGGCGGCGGCTTCTTCGAGGGCGGCAACGTCACGCCGACTGCCGAGTTCAACATCTATGTCGACCCGCATGCCGCCGATGTCGTGTTCAAATCCGACATTCCGATCGTGATGATGCCGCTCGACGTCACCCACAAGGCGCTGACCACCGCCAAGCGCACGAAGGCTTTCCGCAAGCTCGGCACCAGGGTCGGCACGGCGACGGCGGACATGCTGGAATTCTTCGAACGCTTCGACGAAGAGAAATACGGCACCGATGGCGGCCCGCTGCACGATCCTTGCGTCATCGCCTATCTGTTGAAGCCGAAGCTGTTCAAGGGCCGCAACTGCAATGTCAGCGTGGAAACTGCCTCGGAGCTCACCATGGGCATGACGGTGATCGACTGGTGGGGAGTGACCAAGCGGCCGAAGAACGCCATGGTGATGCGCGACATCGATCATGATGCGTTTTTCGCGCTGTTGCTGGAAAGGCTGGGGCGGCTTTAGTGCCGCTCAGTCATTGAGCAGGCGGTAGGTGCTGGTGCCGTTATTGCGGTGCTGTTGTTCGATCGAGACTTCCGATCCGATCATGTGGGGCGTCTCCACCTCACCATCGATAAATACCAGTGCGTTGCCGTCATGGAGACGGACTTCATATCTATAATAAAGTCCATGGCCGACGGAACCTTTCGGATTTAGAGGCATCGTCGCAACATCTTCGACGATGCCTCCTATGCGTTGCGTGCCCATGATCGGGCTATTCTGTCTTGTTACAATCGCCACGGCGGCCACAAGAGCGAATGAGCAAAAGAAAGCGACGCCAACGACTGTATCGCGAAACTCTTCCCGAAGCAGAAGAAGGCGGTTTCTAAGAGAAAGATTCGTCGGCCCCATCACTTAGAGTTGAATAGCGTAAGGGCTTTGTTCAAGAGCGATTTCTTCGAAGAGAGCTCTGTCACTCGTTTACCTTCGAAAACAGCTTCATTGATCGATCGCCGTTCAATTTGGAAATCGGTAGAAGACAAAGCCATTGTCGCGCGTGACGCGCTCGATGCCGACGTGCGAGCCGATCAGGCGCGGACGATCGTCGTCGATGAAAACAGATGAACCGTCTTCAAGGACCAGCATGTAGACACTTCGGCCTTTGCCCCAATGGGCACTTTTGACGGCTGCATCGATTGGGTCCACCGAGCGGATCGGGCTGGCGTTATTCGTCCACTTGAGCGGATCGAGGGCCAACACCGCCGCAAACAAAGCAACAATCAGGATCACGCCGATCGCGTGCCTTTTCACATCCACAAAAGTCCATGGCACCGGCATGAACCCCCAACTGTCGATTCATGTGGTGCACAGAAGGCTGACTTTCAATCGGGCTTCCTGTTCCAGGAGATTGCTATTTGCGTCCCGGCTCGCGGCTGTTACTTCGCCTTGGAAAACGCCAGCCACAGGCCGCCGCCCACCAGGAAGCTGCCGCTGATTCGCGACAAGAGCTTGACGCGGCCGGCCGAGAGCAGGCGTCCGGCGCGGCCGGCGGCCAACGCGTAGGTCGAATCCGAGACGGCGGCGAAGATCATGGCGGTGAGACCCATGACGCCGATCTGTAACGCGTAATTGCCTTCGGGGGCGATGAACTGCGGAAAGAAGGCGCCGAAGAACACCAGCGTCTTCGGATTGCTGATCGCCACCAGCAGGCCCTGCAGGAAGAAGCCGCCGCGCGGCTTTTTAGCCGATCCGTCGGCGTTCAGCTTGCCTTTCGAGCGGAACATCTGCACGCCCATCCAGATCAGGTAGGCGGCGCCGATCAGCCGGACCCATTCGAACCAGTGGCCCATGCCGGCGATAAGCGAGGTCAGCCCGATGCCGACGATGGCGATCATGATGGCCAGCCCGGCCTGGGTGCCGGCGACATTGGCGAGGCCGGCGCGCGAGCCGTGGCGGATGCTGTTGGCGATGATCAGCGTGACCGTCGGCCCCGGCACAAGAATGATGACGATGCAAGCGACGACGTAGGTGGCGTAGAGTTCCAGCGACATTTTTCCCTCCGCAGAATGCCGCTCGTGCGGCGCGCTGTCGCGATCAATGCATGGCGATGAGTTGCGTGCAAGCCGGCGAGGCGCCGACAATGCGGAGCTGATTTCAGCAGGCGCCGGCCTGCCATGGTAGCGTTGCCTCATAGGCGGCAGCCGCCCCCAGCACCGAGAGGTCAGCGCGTGGCCGCCCGATCAATTGCATGCCCATCGGCCTGCCCTTGGGGTCGAAGCCCACCGGCACATTGATCGCCGGGCAGCCGCCGAGCGTGGCGAACGCTGAAACCTGCATCCAGCGATGATAGCTGTCCATGGCACGCCCGGCCACTTCCCTTGGCCAGTGGGTGGAGACCTCGAAAGGGAAGACCTGCGCGGTCGGCAGCGCGATGAGATCGAATCGATCGAAGAGCGACAGCAGGGTTTTGTGCCATGACGAGCGCCTCACCGTGGCGGCGTGGATCTGCGGTGCGGTGAGGCCCAGTGCATGTTCCACTTCCCACATGGCCTCCGGCTTGAGAAGGCGGCGTTTCAAGGGATCGTCGTAATGCACCTTGAGCGCACAACCGCTGCTCGCCTGGCGAAGCGTTACAAAGGCCTGCCACAGCGCTTCGAACTCGAATTCCGGCATCAGCGGCTCGGCCTCGAAGGATAGATCCGCTAACCGGCCGAGTGCTGCCTCGCAAAGCTGTAGAATGCCTGCTTCAATCGGCAGATGACCGTCAAGATCGCCGAGCCAGGCGATGCGCCCGCCGGCCGCCCGCGATTCCAGCCCTTCGAGGAACGAGCCTGGCTTATCATGCGACAGCGGCGCGCGAGGATGATAGCCGGCCTGAACGTCGAGCAGCAGGGCGATGTCGCGCACGTTACGCCCCATCGGCCCTTCGACGCCCATTTGCGCATGAAACACATCAAGATCAGGGCCGGCCGGTACCAATCCCTGCGACGGGCGGAAGCCATAGACATTGTTGTAGGCAGCGGGATTGCGCAGCGAACCGCCGAAGTCGCTGCCATCGGCAATGGGAACCATGTCGAGCGCCAGCGCGACCGCCGCGCCGCCGCTCGAGCCGCCGGCGGTCAGCGCTGGGTCGAACGCGTTGAGCGTCTGTCCAAACACGGTATTGTAGGTGTTGGAGCCGAGCCCGAATTCGGGAACGTTGGTCTTGCCGATGATGATGGCGCCGGCCTGCCGAACACGCTCGACGAAGAAGTCGTCTTCCTCAGGCACGAAATCGGCGAAGATCGGCGAGCCGAAGGTGGTTCTCAGGCCTTTTGTCAGCGCAAGATCCTTGATCGCGATCGGCAGACCGAACAGCGATCCGGTATCTGCTCCTCGCGCCAAATGAGCGTCTGCCTCGTCGGCCTCGCGCAGGATGTCGGCACGCTCACGCAATGAAACGATGGCGTTGACCTGTGGGTTCACCGCCTCGATCCGGTCCAGGAATGCAGCGATCACTTCGCGCACCGAAAGCTGCCGGCGCCTGATCCTGTCGGCCAGTTCCACGGCGGACAGGCGGCAGATGTCGCCGGCGGGCGGCACGGCATGCCTGGTGGTCGGGCGCGTGGCTGTCATCGCGCTTCAGCCGGCAGATGTCGGCATGGCGGCGTCGACATCCCTGGCCAGCGGGATGGCAGGCTGGGCGCCGGCTTTCAGGCAGGCCAGCGAACCGGCTGCGGCAGCGCGGGCAAGCGCCTGGTCGAGCGGCAGGCCTGCCGCCAGTCCGGCAGCAAAATAGCCGCAGAACGTGTCGCCGGCGCCGACCGTGTCGAGCGGAGTGATCTTCAGCGCCGGAACCATCAGGAGATCGTCCGGCGTCGCGGCGAGAACGCCGTCTGGGCCAAGCGTGACGACGATGGTGCGGCCAGTTCTCGAGGCATAGTCGCGCATCCGTGCCGGGCGGTCGCGGCCACTCAACGACAGCGCCTCACCATAGAGGTCGAACTCGGTCTCGTTGGCGACGAGATAGTCGGCCTTGCCGAGGAAGCCGGCCGCGTCGCCGTGGAAAGGTGCGGTGTTGAGCACGGTGACCGCGTTGGCCGTCCTTGCCGCGTCAAGCGCTGTCTCGATCGTTTGCAACGGGACCTCCAACTGCAGCAGCACGACATCGCCGTTTTTCAGGAAAGCCTTGGAAAGATCACCCGGCACGACCGAATCATTGGCGCCCGCCACGACGGCGATCACGTTCTCGCCGTCGGCGCCGACCATGATCAACGCGGTACCCGTCGAGGCAAAGGTCTCGCCGACGCCGGACAGGTCGATCTTGCCGTCGCGCAGCAGCGCCAAAGCCTCGCCGGCGAAGCTGTCCTTGCCGACCGCGCCGACCATGCGCACCTTGGCGCCGGCGCGGGCGGCGGCCAGCGCCTGGTTGGCTCCCTTGCCGCCGGGGGCGGTGGCGAAACCGGAGCCGCGCACCGTTTCGCCGGGACCGGGCAAGCGGTCGACACTGGCGATGAGGTCGAGATTGATGGAACCGATGACGACGATCAAGAAGTGCCTCCCGCTAGCGCATGTCACTCTAATTGCGCGGGAAGCTACTCCGTAAGATCGCTGCTTGTCACCCTCGGGGCCCTTCGCTCCTATCGTTCCATTCGTTGGCTATTCAAGAAGAGACTTGTCCCGCCTCCCAGCCGAGGATGGCGCGTTTGCGCGTCAGGCCCCAATGGTAGCCGGTGAGCGCGCCGGACTTGCCGAGAGCCCGGTGGCACGGCACGACGAAGGACATCGGATTGGCACCGACCGCGGCACCGACAGCCCGGCTGGCGCTCTGTGCGCCGATGCGCGCGGCGATCGAGGAATAGGTGCAGGCCTTGCCCATCGGAATGCGCAGCAAGGCCTCCCAGACGCGGACCTGGAAGTCGGTGCCGATCATGACGACGCGCAGCGGCTGGTCGGCGCGCCACAGCGTCGGATCGAAGATGCGCGCGGCATAGGGCGCCGTCGCCGCCATGTCCTCGACATAGGTCGCATTCGGCCAGCGGCTGGACATGTCGGCAAAGGTCGCGCGCTCGCCGCCGGGGTCGTTGAAGGCGAGGCCGGCAAGGCCGCGGTCCGTCACCATGATCAAAGCGATGCCGAAAGGCGAGATATGATAGCCGTAGCGGATGGTGAGCCCTGCGCCGCGGGTCTTGTAGTCGCCCGGCGACATCGCTTCATGGGTGACGAACAGATCGTGCAGCCGGCCTGGGCCGGACATGCCGAGTTCGAACGAAGTTTCCAGCAGCGGCATGCCGGAATCCAGCAGTTTGCGCGCATGATCGAGGGTGACGGCCTGCAGAAAAGCCTTCGGCGACAGGCCGGCCCAGCGGGTGAACAGCTTCTGCAGCCCGGTCGGCGTCTCGCCGACCTCCTCGGCCAGCACTTCCAACGAAGGCTGGTCGCGATAGTCGAGGCTGATCTTTTCGATGGCACGACGGACGATTTCGTAGTCGCCGCCTTCAGGCGTGATGTCTTTCTGAAGGATTGCTGTCGTTTTGAGAGGCATTTGGGCGTTCATGGTAGTATCTCCTTGAGTGCGAATATCGTCCTTCGCGGCGCCGATCACCACCCGAAACTTGCTTTCCCGCAGCATGTACCCAGATAGAGTTGGCTTTGAATGGGGAGGACAATCATGGCCGGCGAGAAGATGCAGCTGACCAAGGAAAAAGAAACGCTGCTGATCACCGTCTACGGCAAGGCGCTGGAAAGCCGGCTTCCCAACTCGCTGCTGAAAGACCGCTTTGCGGACGAGGCGGTTCGCCGCATCGACTACGATTTCTCGCGGCTCAAGGTCGACAACAATCTCGGCGTCGGTCTGGCGATCCGGGCCAAGACGCTGGACGACTGGGTTTCGGCTTTTCTGGCGAACAACCCGAACGCCATTGTACTGCATCTCGGCTGCGGGCTGGACACACGAATATTCCGTATCGACCCGCCAGCCGGCGTCGACTGGTTCGACGTCGACTACGCCGAAGTCATCGAGCTCAGGCGCAAGCTCTACCCGATGCGCGAGCATTACCACCTGATCGGATCATCCGTCACGGAGCCTGGCTGGTTGGATGAAGTGTCCGGCGATCGCCCGGCGATGGTCGTGGCGGAGGGCCTGACCCCCTACCTTGCCGCTGACGAGGGCCCAAGACTGGTTTCGCGGCTTGTGTCGCATCTGGCCAGCGGCGAATTTATCTGCGATGCCTACAGCGACCTGGGTCTAAAGCTCGTGCGCCTCAACCGGTCGTTCCGCGCCACCGGAGCCGAACTCCACTGGGCGATCAACGATCCGCGCGACTTGGAACGGTCAGTGCCCGGCCTGCGGTTGGTCGAGGAAACGATGGCGTACAAACCCGAACATGCCGCCCGTGTGAGCTGGTTCGCCGGACTGGTCTTTCGCCTCTGGAGCCACGTTCCGGCTCTTCGGAGGGTCGGCAGGCTGTTGAGATTTCGGTTTTGATCGTCAGCGCGCCTTGGCGGTCGCCAGAGCGCGCGAAAATGCGGTGGCAAAACTTTCGCGGTCGTCGGGGTTGAGGAAGCCACCGATCGAGACTGTTTTTCCTTGCGCCTCGACCGCCATTCTGGTGATGCCGATTTCGGTGTGGCGGGCGATCGAAAAGCGTGCCCAGAACGGATTGAAGCGATGTGCTTCCGATTTGCCTGACGGGGCAGTCTTGCGGATATCGAGGCTGGTGCGAGACACCGACACCTCCTCGCGAGCCCGAGCGGCACGATAATTGGCGCGGAAGGCGATATAGATGGCAATAACATCGAGGCCGAAGAAGCCGAACACCGGCCAGGCGCCGCGCGACAGGAAAAACGCTCCGGTCACCAGCCACCCGAACAGCAATGCGCCCATCAGGATGACAAAGCCGGTCTTGCCCAGCGACCGGTGCGGTATCAGCAGCGCCTGGAAGAATGGCTCGTCGGCCTGAAATGAGGCGTTTGTGTCGCTCATTACAGAATATTATAGGAAAGCAATGACAAGCCCCAAGTCCAAAAACTCTTCGGCGCTAAAAAAAGACCTGTTGCCCGGCCGCCGCGACGGCTCGAACGCCAAGCCGCGTCCGCGGCCGGCGAGGTCGCGGGCGCTTTACAGCCCGGCCGAGGTGCATGAGATTTTCCGGCGCTTTTCCGTTCAGCGGCCGGAACCGAGAGGCGAACTCGAACATATCAACGCCTTCACGCTGCTGGTGGCGGTGGTGCTTTCGGCGCAGGCGACGGACGCCGGTGTCAACAAGGCGACGCGGGCGCTGTTCAAGATCGCCGACACGCCGCAGAAAATGCTGGCGCTGGGCGAGACCAGGCTCGGCGACCATATCCGCACCATCGGGCTGTGGCGCAACAAGGCCAAGAACGTCATCGCGTTGTCGGAAGCCCTGATCCGCGACCACGGCGGCAAGGTGCCCGATGATCGCGATCAACTGGTCGAGCTGCCGGGTGTCGGCCGCAAGACCGCCAATGTCGTACTCAACGTCGCCTTCGGCCAGCATACGATGGCGGTCGACACGCACATCTTCCGCATCGGCAACAGGCTCGGCCTGGCGCCGGGCAAGACGCCGGAACAGGTCGAGCAAGGATTCCTGAAGATCATTCCGGACGAATATATGCGACATGCGCATCATTGGCTGATCCTGCACGGCCGCTATGTCTGCAAGGCGCGTAAGCCGGATTGCCCTGCCTGCGTCATCGCCGATATCTGCAAGGCCAAGGAAAAGACGACCAGCGTGCCTGCACCACTGGTCGAGATCGCGCCGCTCGGGCCAGTAGAGGCGGCTACTGAATCAGTGCCAGCCAAGTGACTCTGAAGTTCCTCCTATGTGGCGCCATCCACGTTCAGGAGCTCTCTTCGACAAACACCTCCTCGCGCTTCTTCCTGACCGCGGGGAGAAACACGATGACGAGCACGGCGAGCGCGATGAGGAGCAGGCTGGCGCTGATCGGTCTCGTCACGAAGGTACTCGGATCGCCGCGAGAGAGGATCATGGCGCGGCGCAGGTTTTCCTCGAGCAGCGGGCCGAGCACGAAGCCAAGCAGCAGCGGCGCGGGTTCGCAGCGCAGCTTGGTCAGGAGATAGCCAAGCAAGCCGAAGAGTGCGACTGCATAGAGGTCGTAGACGTTGGTGTTGACGCTGTAAACGCCGATCGAGCAGAACGCCATGATGATCGGGAAGAGCACGTAATACGGGATCGTAAGCAGTTTCACCCAAAGCCCGATTAGCGGCAGATTCAAGACGATCAGCATCAGATTGCCGATCCACATCGAGGTGATGATACCCCAAAACAGTGCAGGCTGTTCGATCGCAACATTGGGGCCGGGTACGATGCCCTGGATGATCATCGCGCCGATCATCAGCGCCATTACCGGGTTGGCCGGAATGCCGAGCGTCAGCATCGGGATAAAGGAGGTTTGTGCGCCGGCATTGTTGGCCGATTCCGGTCCGGCGACGCCTTCGATTGCGCCTTTGCCGAATTCCCCCGGACTTTTCGAGACACGTTTTTCGACGGTGTAGGAGGCAAAGGCGGCAAGGATCGCGCCGCCTCCCGGCAGGATGCCGAGCGCCGAACCGATGATTGTTCCGCGCACGATGGGGGCCGCCATGCGCCGAAAATCTTCGCGGGTCGGCATAAGGCCGGAGATCTTTCGGATCAGCACGGAACGCTCATGCTCGTTTTCGAGGTTGCGCAGTATCTCGGCGACGCCGAAGACACCGACCGCCACTGCGACGAAATTCAGCCCGTCGGCATATTCGCGGATGCCGAGCGTGAAGCGGGGCGTGCCGGTGTAGATATCCGTGCCGACAAGTCCGAGCAGCAGGCCGAGCACGACCATGGCCAGTGCCTTGACGATCGAGCCGTGGGCGAGCGCGACGGACGAGACCAGGCCGACAATCATCAGCGAAAAATACTCGGCTGCGCCGAATCTCAGCGCTATCGCCGTCAGCGGTGGGGCAAAGATGGCGACGAGGAAGGTCGACACCGTGCCGGCAAAGAACGAGCCTATCGCCGCGGTCGCCAGTGCCGCCCCGGCGCGACCGTTCCTGGCCATTTGGTAGCCGTCGATGGCGGTGACGGCCGACGAAGATTCGCCGGGCATGTTGATGAGGATGGCGGTAGTCGAACCGCCATACTGCGCGCCGTAATAGATGCCGGCGAGCATGATGAGGGAGGAAACCGGATCGCCGATCTGGAAGGTGATCGGCAACAGCATGGCAATGGTTGCGGTGGCGCCGATGCCGGGCAGGACACCAATCAGCGTGCCGAGAAGGACGCCGATCAGGCAGAAACCGAGGTTTGCCAAAGATGTGGCCGTCGAAAAGCCGAGTGCGAGATTGTTGAGGAGTTCCATTTCATCTCCTCACAATGATAGGGGCAGCCACGGGCCGAAACGCCGGAACGGCAGGCCGAGTGCGTAGCTGAAGACGACGAATGCGAACAGCGTCAGGCCGGCCGACAGCACGAGCGCGGTCAGCGGCTTCATACGGCCGCTGCCGAACGATGCGATTAGCGCCGTCAGGAAGATCGAGGGGATAAAGCCGAGGCCGCGCACCGTCAGGCCGAAGAAGATCGGAGCGGGCAGAATGAACAGCATGCCGCGCCACGCGATGTGGCCGATCGGGTCGCTCTCGAAACGCACCGCTTGGACGAGGATGACGGCGCCAAGCAGGATCAGCACGATCGCCAGCACCAGCGGGAAATAGCCCGGTCCCATACGGAAGGCGGTGCCGATTTCGAGGCCGAGCGACTGCAGCGCGAAAAATGCGCCGAGGAAGATGAACAGCGCTGCGCAAATGCCGTTGGTTCTGTCGATTGCGAACGGTTTCATGACGTCCTCCCGGGCCGCGCCGCGGGCTTGCCCATGCCGTGTAAAAACGGGGCGCTGGTGGCGCCCCGTTCAAGCTTTAGTCGGCGTACTGGCCGGCCGCTTCGATGATAGGCTTCCACCGCGCGATCTCACTTTCCAGCTTGGCCTTGAGCGCGGCCGGCGTGGCGTCGGCCTCGGGCGACGGCTTGGTGCCGAGTTCGGCAAAGCGGGCGACGACGTTCTGATCCTTCAGCGCCACCTGCAGCGATTTCGACAGGCGCTCGGTGATCTCGGCCGGCGTGCCCTTGGGTGCATAGATTCCGTGCCAGATGCCGACCTGCACCTGCGGAAGGCCGGCTTCCGTCGTTGTCGGCACGTCCGGAAGCACGTCGAGGCGTTGCGCCGAGGTTACGGCATAGCCCTTGATCGTGCCGCCCTGGATCTGCTTGGTGGTGTTGGTCGTCTGGTCGCACATGATGTCGACCTGGCCGCCGAGAAGGTCGGTCATGGCCGGGCCAGTGCCTTTGTAGGGAACGGTGACCAGCGGCGTGCCGATGGCGCTCATGAACAGCATGCCGCACAGATGCGAGGCCGCGCCTATCCCGGCATTGGCGACGGTGACGGTGTCCTTGTTGGCCTTGGCATAGTCGACCAGTCCCTTCAGATCGGTCGGCTCGAGATCCTTGCGGCCGACGATGGTCATCGGCACTTCTGTGACGAGACCGATATATTCGAACGCGTTCAGCGTGTCGTAGGCGAGGTTCCTATACAGCGTCGCGCTGGTCGCCATGCCGATGTGATGCAGGAGCAGCGTATAGCCGTCAGGATCGGCATTCGCGACGCGGCCGGCGCCTAGCGTGCCGCCGGCGCCGCCGACATTCTCGACGATGACCTGCTGGCCGAGGTCCTTCGACATGGCTTCCGCGACAAGACGCGTGACGGTGTCGGTTGGGCCGCCGGCCGAAAACGGCACGACAACGGTGATGGTGCGTTCGGGGTACGTCTGCGCGCCCGCGGCCAACGGGTAAAGCATGGCGACCGCAACGGCAGCCAGCGCGGCGACGAATTTTCTCATCGTGATTTCCTCCCAGAATACGAATTACCAACCGCTGCGCGGAGTTCCTCTCAAACCGAATGTAGATGGAGCAATAACTAGCGCAACCCGACAAATGACAATCGCCTCAAACGGCAAACTGCACGTTTGTCCGCGCAAATGAGTGGAAAGGTCGGGCCGCGCGATGCCCCTCCTCCGACCTATCTTAATAGCCGTAGCCGCGCGCCATCGCCGCCGCGAACACCGGGATCAACAGGAAGATGAATGCCTCGGTGCGGACATAGGTGCGAACGGACGCTAGCTCCGCCGCAGGCACCTGGAAGCCGGGACTGGCGCTCGCCTGCCTGCTCCAGGACAGGAATCGGACGGTCGGGATAATCGACAACAGGCCGACAATTGCGAAAGCGGCCATCTTTGCCCAGAACATCCAGTTGTAGACGTAGAATTCCCAGCCCTTGAGACCATAGATGACGCGGCCGATGCCGACGACGATGATCAGCATGGCAATGATGCCGTAATGGCGATCGATACCGACAAGCCGCTTCAGCGTCGCGGCGGACAGGTCGCTGCGGATCAGGACGAATTCGGCGCCGATGATGCCTGCCAGCGAAAACACCAGCAGATGATGGAAGATGGCAAGCACAAGGTCGGTGGTGTCCATGCTGTTTCCCCTCTGTCGGACGGCAGCGCCGAAACCGAACGCAGTGAACCAAATACTGGCGAAAAACTAACACCGCTTGGCGGGATTCACATCAGCCTGGAAGATGATCTACACAGCCTTGGTTCTTGTTTTACGCAACGGATTTTGATTCCCCATTTCATGCATGTCGCTGTCCTAACCGTTGGATGACCGGCATTAGGCACCGGCAACACAACCGAGGCATGACCATGACCAGTCCGCAGACAATTGTCGCCCCAGTGATTGAGACCTCTCGCACGGTCCTGCGACCGCACCGGCTGGACGATTTCGACGCCTATGTCGCAATGTGGGCCGATCCCGTCGTCACCCGTTTTATCGGCGGCAAGCCGCGCACGCGGGAGGAAAGCTGGATGCGTTTCCTGCGCCATGCCGGCCTGTGGTCGCTTCTGGGCTACGGCTTCTGGGCGGTCGAGGAAAAGGCGACCAGCCGCTTCATCGGCGAGGCCGGCTTCCACGATCTGAAACGCGACATGACGCCGTCGATCGAGGGCATTCCGGAGGCCGGATGGGCTCTGGTTTCGGGCGTGCATGGCCAGGGGTTGGCCAGCGAAGTCGTCGCACGGGTGCTTGCCTGGGGCGATGAGGCATTTGCAGCCGCGAAGACCGTCTGCATCATCGATCCGGAAAACACCGGCTCGCTGAACGTCGCGGCAAAATGCGGTTATGGCGAAGTGCTGCGAACCGTCTATCAAGACAAGCCGACCATCCTGCTGCAGCGGCAGCCCTGACGGATGCTGTCTGGGCACTGCCTGCCGTCGTCGGGCGTCGAGTTCGCCAGCCTGAACATCGCACGGGCCGATTGTGGCGCATGGGGAGTGTTCTGTCTTTGACAGGATGACGCAAACTCTGCATGAATTTTATCGAGCGGGTCTGAATTCAGGCTACGTTTCTGGCAGGCACCGGAGGAGGTGTCGCGATTTGGAGGAATCCCATGCTGAACAGACGCAGATTCTTGATGAGCACCGCGGCGGCAGGTGCTGCCGGGCTCGCGGCATCGCATTTTATCCCCGCTTTCGCGCAGGACGCACCGCAGCTGCAGATTTTCGTGCCGGCGGCGCCGGGCGGCGGCTGGGACCAGACGGCGCGCGCCATGGACCAGGTGCTGCGCAGTGAAAAGCTGATCTCCGGCTCGCAGATCACCAATGTCGGCGGCGCCGGTGGCACCGTCGGCCTGCCGCAGTTCGTCAACCAGTGGAAGGGCAAGGGCAATGCGCTGATGATGGCTGGCATGGTCATGGTCGGCGCCATCATCGCCAACAAGGCGGCCAACAACCTTACCGAGGTCACCCCGATCGCCCGCCTTACCGGCGAGTTCGAGGCGCTTGTGGTGCCGGCCGCCTCGCCGTTCAAGACTGCGGCCGACTTCGTTGCCGCCCTCAAGGCCGACCCGACGCAGGTTCCAGTCGCCGGCGGTTCGGCCGGCGGCTCGGACCACATCTTGTTCGGCCTCATCGCCAAGACCGTCGGTGTTCCTGCAACCAACCTGTCCTATGTGCCGTTCGCCGGCGGCGGCGAGGCGCTGTCGGCGCTGCTCGGCAACCAGGTCGCGGCCGGCATCTCGGGCTATGGCGAGTTCGCCGAACAGGTCAAGGCGGGCGCGCTGCGGCTGCTGGCGATATCTGCCGACAAACGCCAGGAGGGCATCGATGCTCCGACCATGAAGGAAGCCGGCATCGACGTCGAGCTGTTCAACTGGCGCGGCGTCTTCGCGCCGCCCGGCGTCTCGGACGCCGACAAGGCAGCAATGATCAAGCTGATCGAGACGATGGCCAAGAGCGACGCCTGGGCCACCGAATGCAAGAACCGCAACTGGACGCAGATCCTGCTCACCGGTGACGACTATGCGAAATTCGTCGCCGAAGACACGGCCCGCATCGGGACGATCCTCAAGGACCTCGGCCTGGCGTGATGCTCTCGGCAAGGCGCGGCCTGCGCCAACCCTTGCCGACTTTCGCCAGCCGCATGGACATACGCGGCGCCGGAGGTGAAACTACGCCGAGATCGGCCGAGTGAGACCGGTCCAAGGAGAACCGGCCCCAAGGGACCGACATTGGGAGGACGATGATGAGCACCAGCGACCAGCAGGCGCCGCCGCGCCTTGCAGTGCCCGAACTGCTGATCGGCGTTGGGCTCCTCGCCTGTGCGGGTGCGGTTGCCTGGCAGACGCTGGCAATCCCGGTGTCGCCGCTCTATTCCAAGGTCGGTCCGACCGTCTTTCCCTACATCACCATGACGGGGATGGTGATCCTGTCGCTGCTGCTCATCATTGCCGCCTTGCGGGGCGGATGGCAGCCGGAGGACGAAAAGGAGACGCCGACCGACTGGAAGGCGATGGGCATCGTCGTCCTCGGACTGATCGCCAACCTCGTGCTGATCCAGCCGCTCGGCTTTACCGCCGCATCTGTCATCATGTTCGTTCTCATCTGCCACGGTTTCGGCAGCCGGCGTCCGCTGCGTGACGTGCTGCTCGGTCTGATCCTGGCGCTGGCCGCCTATTTCGGCTTTGCCAGGGCACTCGGCGTCAATATCGGCGCCGGCTTCATCGAAAACCAGCTGAACGCGATCGTCGATTCGGTCGTTGCCGTGCTGAGGGGCTGACGCCATGGAAACGCTCGGCCATCTCGCGCACGGATTTTCGGTCGCCTTCTCGCCGATCAATCTCATATGGTGCCTGGTCGGCACCACGCTGGGGACTGCGATCGGCGTGCTGCCCGGCCTCGGACCGGCATTGACCATCGCGTTGCTGTTGCCGATCACCTACCAGGTGGCGCCGGAGGCGTCGTTCATCCTGTTTGCCGGCATCTATTACGGCGCCATGTATGGCGGCTCGACGACATCGATCCTGCTCAACACGCCTGGCGAAAGCGCCACTATCGTCACCGCGCTGGAAGGCAACCGGATGGCCCGCTCCGGCCGTGGCGGTGCGGCCTTGGCAACCTCGGCGATCGGCTCCTTCGTCGCCGGCACGCTGGGCACGATCGGCGTTGCCTTCCTGGCGCCGATCGTCGTCAAATTCGCGCTGGCTTTCGGTCCGGCCGAATATTTCTCGCTAATGGTGCTGGCCTTCATCACGGTTTCGGCGGTGCTCGGCTCGTCGTCGGTGCGCGGCCTGACCAGCCTGTTCGTCGGCTTCGTCGTCGGCATGATAGGCGTCGATCTGCAGACGGGGCAGCCGCGCTTCACCTTCGGCATGAGCGAATTGTTGGACGGCGTCGACGTCATCGTCGTCGCCGTTGGCCTGTTCGCCGTTGGCGAGACGCTTTACATGGCCTCGCGCCGCTATGCCGGCAAGGACGACATCGTGCCGTTGAAAGGGTCGCTCTACATGACCGCGGCTGAATGGTCGCGCTCGTGGAGGCCATGGCTGCGCGGCTCCCTGATCGGCTTCCCGATCGGCGCCATGCCGGCCGGCGGCGCCGAAATCCCGACCTTCCTCTCCTATGCCATCGAGAAGAAACTCTCCAGACACAAGGAGGAGTTCGGCACGGTCGGTGCCATCGAGGGCGTTGCCGGGCCGGAAGCGGCCAATAATGCATCCGCCGCCGGCGTGCTGGTGCCGATGCTGACGCTCGGCCTGCCGACCTCGGCGACGGCCGCGATCATGCTGTCGGCATTTCAGAGCTACGGCATCAATCCGGGGCCGCTGCTGCTGACGACGCAGGCCGACCTGGTGTGGGGGCTGATCGCCAGCCTGTTCATCGCCAATGTCATCCTCGTCGTCCTCAACCTGCCGCTGATCGGGCTCTGGGTGCGATTACTGAAGATTCCGGCGCCGCAGCTCTATGCCGGCATTCTGGTGTTCGCCACGGTCGGCACCTACGGCATTTCGCAATCGCCGATCGACCTCATCATCCTCTATCTGCTCGGTGCCGCCGGCTTCCTGATGCGGCGTTTCGATTTCCCGACCGCGCCAGTCATCATCGGCATGATTCTCGGGCCGCTTGCCGAAACGCAGTTCCGCCGCGCGATGACCATCTCGAACGGCGATTGGACGGTGTTCTACAAGCATCCGCTGTCGCTGACGCTGCTGACGCTGGCCTTCATCGGGTTGGTTGGACCGCATATCTGGGCCTACATCGAGCACAGGCGCATGCGCGGACCGGAGCACGTGCCGGGCGATGCCTGAGCTGTTCGTGACGTCATGACAGACCTGCTTTCCGGCATCCGCATCCTTGACCTGACCAATGTGCTGGCCGGCCCCTATTGCGCCTACCAGCTGGCATTGCTCGGGGCCGACGTCATCAAGGTCGAGACGCCGCAAGGCGGTGATCTGGCGCGCCAGCTTGGCGCCTCGCCGGAGCTCAACCGGGTGGGCATGGGCGCTTCGTTCCTGGCGCAGAATGCCGGCAAACGCTCGGTGGCGCTCGATCTCAAGCAGGAGGCCGACCGCGAACGCTTCCTCGATCTGGTCGCTTCGGCCGACGCGCTGGTCGAGAATTTCCGCCCCGGCGTCATGGACCGGCTGGGGCTTGGCCATGCCAGGCTGAAGGAGGTCCGGCCAAGCCTTGTCTATTGTGCGATATCGGGCTTCGGCCAGACCGGGCCGATGCGCGACAATCCAGCCTATGACCAGATCATCCAGGGTCTTTCCGGCATCATGAGCATCACCGGTACACCGGAAACGGCGCCGCTGCGTGTCGGCTATCCCGTCGCCGATACGCTTGGCGGGCTGGTCGGGGCGTTCGCCATTACCGCCGCGCTGGTCAAGCAGAAGACGACAGGCGAGGGTGCGTTCCTCGACGTCTCTATGCTCGAATGCACGCTTTCTGCGCTCGGCTGGCCGGTGTCGAACTATCTGACGGCGGACGTCGAGCCGCAGCCGATGGGCAATGAAAACATGACGGCCGCACCGTCTGGCGCGTTTCGCACCGGCGACGGCTTGCTCAACATCGCAGCCAACAAGCAGGAGCAGTTCGTCACACTGTGCCGGTTGATCGATCGGCCGGAGCTGGCGTCGGATGTCCGCTTTGCCGAGCGCGAAACGCGCAAGCAGAACCGCATTGCATTGAAAGCGCTGATCGAGGATGCCTTGGCGAGCGGCTCTGCCGCCGCCTGGGAGGAGACGTTCAATCGCGCCGGCGTGCCGGCAGGCCGGGTGCTGACAATCCCGCAGGTACTGCAAGAGCAACAGGTGATCCAGCGCGGCATGACGGCGCGCTTCCAGGCTGTGTCCGGGATGGACCGGCCGCTGATCGTGGTGCGCGGCGGCTTCATGGTCGATGGCGAGGCACCTTTGCCGAGCAGGCCGCCGCCGGGGCTCGGCGAGCATATGGACGAGGTTTTTGCCGGTTTGCCGCCACGCGCCAAGAAAAGAGCGAAGGTATGAGCGGCACGGAAAAGAAGGCATGAGCGACACGGAAAACAAGACTGGCCGCGCGCGCGGCGAGGAATGGTGGCAGACCGGCATCATCGAGATGCGGCCCGGCGTCATCCGGCTGCGCGGCTATGAGATCCAGGATCTGATCGGCCGCGTCAGCTTTCCCGCAATGATCTGGCTGATGATGCGCGGCGAACTGCCAAGCGAGGAGCAGGCGACGCTGCTTGGCATCGCGCTGGGTGCCGCCGTCGACCACGGACCGCAGGCGCCGTCGATCGCCATCGCCCGTATGGCGATCACTTGCGGCGTCGGCATCAACAGCGCCATGGCGTCGGCCATCAACGTGCTTGGCGACGTGCATGGCGGCGCCGGCGAACAGGCGCTTTCCTTCTACGGAGACATCGCCGCCGAACTGGACGCCGGCGTGCCGCTCGCGGACGCCGTGTCGGCGCGGGTTGATCGTTTCCTTGCTGGGGAAGACGGTTATGTGCCGGGGCTCGGCCATCGTTTCCATCCGGTCGACCCGCGGGCACCCCGCCTCATCGAGCTGACCCGCGACTTTGCCGCGCTCGGCGTTGTCAGCGGGCGCTTCGCCGACATCGCCGAGGCGATCGAGGCCGAGGTTGCGCGGCGCAAGGGCAAAAAAATCCCGCTCAATATCGACGGCGCCACGGCCGTCATCTACGGAGAGCTCGGCTTCCCGCCGCCGCTGACGCGAGGCCTTTTCGTACTGTCGCGCTCGGTCGGCATCCTGGCCCATGCATGGGAACAGTCGCAGGAAAGCGACCGCAACAAAGGGCCGCTGCCGCGCGAATGGCTGTGGGCCTATACCGGCACGCCGGCGCGGCCTTTGCCCGAGGAAGACGAAGGCAGTCAGTGAGATGTCGGTTCAAGCGACAGCGGAGGGCGCTGGAGCCAATTCCCGATAGAGTCGGGATAGACCCCCATGTTTTATTGAGCGTGATCTTTTCCGAAAGCCGGATTCTGCTTTTTGGGGGTATGCTCCAGCTCGGGACTCCTGATGTTCCTCACCAGCGTCGAAAGATCCGGCTCGTCGATCAGCAGCGCCGCGTCGGCCGGTGCCAGCCATGCCCGCTGCCGCCTGTTGGCTTCTTGCCAGTCGGCAAGTTCCTCGGTTACCTCCAGCAAATAGACGACGACGTCGACGCGGACGAAGCGGTTCGCCAGCCGCTTCCAGTAGCAATAGGTGCCGGCCGGCTGTTTCAATATCCTGCCGAGGACGCCGGCTTCTTCCTGTGCTTCGATGGTGGCCGCCTTGCGACCGCCCTTGCCCTTCATCGGCCAGCCTTTCGGCACGATGAAGCGCCTCGTCGTTCGCGATGTGACGAGCATAACCTCGACTTCGCCATGCTCGCTCAGCCGAAAGGGGATCGCCGCGACCTGGCGAATCCGGGCGCCCTTCCTTGCCTTACGGACGACCTTCTTTCTGCTGGCTGCCATTCAAAAATCCAGTCGAAGCGGTGCCCAAAGCACGAAGGGCAGCATTGCTAAACCCAAACCGCCTTCGATGTTATCTCAGGTGCGGCGGCATCCAAGCATAATAAGTCGGCTAAATAAATGAAAACGTTAGCGGCAAGTGCTGACAAAGCCGCTCCCTGACGGCAGCAACTGACAAGTCGGCTTCATCTGCGGCACCACCTGCGGTTGGGGCGCCGGGATTTGGCGGTCCTGCGCACGGTATTGCTGTTGCTGCTGCTGATATTGCTGCCGCTGCAGCCTGTTCTCCAGCATCTGCAACTGGTTTTGCTGGATCAATGCGTTGCGGTCGGCGGGGCTGACGATCTGTGCCGATGCGGCAGGATTTACGCCCGACAGCATCACCGTTGCCAGCATTGCCGACCCTAAAAACGTCAATAGACGAAGCTGTGACATTCATTAATTCCCGCACAAAACCGACCTCAGATTAATATAGGGGTTTTGCCCGGCGATGCCATGGCCGCCGCTGATTCGCGGCGAATTGCTACGTCGTCCTGCCGGCTTTGAGGAGGCATTGCGGTACGCGAGGCTGGCTCTCCCATTTCACTCGACTTCGCGCAGCCGATATCCGACGCCGGTCTCGGTGGTGATATAACGGGGCTGGTCGGGCATCTTTTCGATCTTTTGCCTGAGTTGCCGGACATAGACCCTGAGATATTGAACGTCGGTGGAATCGCCCCAGACCTGCTTCAGCAGGAATTGGTGGGTGAGAACCTTGCCGGCGTGCTGTACGAGGATGCGGAGGATGTCGTATTCCTTCGGCGAGAGCTTTATCTCCTTGTCCTCGACCTTGACGATGCGCTTCACCAGATCGACGGAGAGGTCGCCGGTGTGGAACACCGGTTTCTCACCCTGCTGCTGGAACTTGTGGCGCAGCGCCACGCGGATGCGTGCCACAAGCTCGTTCATACCGAACGGCTTGGTGACATAATCGTCGGCGCCGAGTTCGAGGGCCGAGACGATGCCGGCCTCATCAGTGCGGCTCGAAAGAATAACCACGGGAATGTCCAGGCCATCATCCCGCCATTTGCGCAGCAGCTCATGCCCGCTCATGCCGGGCAGGCCGAGATCGAGGAGGACCAGGTCCGGCTTTTCCGTCTCCATGAGTTCAATCGCCGCGCTGGCGTTCGGCGCCTCGCTGATCGCATAGCCTTGGCTGCCGAGCCCGACGCGAAGCAGTTTCCGGATCGGCGGCTCGTCGTCGACCACCAATATCCTGACGTCCAAATTCGTCATGACAGGTGGTCCATGTTTCGATCGTCAGCATCGGGTTCACCGACATCGGGGAGTTCTGCCGGCACCGGCATTCTTATGGTGAAAACCGCGCCCGAGCGGTCGGTCCTGTTCGCCGCCGAGAGCGTCCCGCCCATCGCTTCGATGAAGCCGCGGCAAATCGACAATCCGAGCCCGGTGCCGGCACGCACCTGGTCACCCTTGCGCACACGGTAGAAAGTGTCGAAAACGCGCTCCAGGTCCGCTGGCGGAATGCCTGGTCCCTCATCCATGATCTGCAGGATGACGCTGCCATTGTCGGCCCAGGCCTGCAGGCGGATCGTCGAACCTGGCGGCGCGTATTTTGCAGCATTGTCGAGGAGATTGAACAGCACCTGCTCGAACAGAACGGGATCGACACGCAACATCGGCAGATCCGATGGAATATCGATCTCGGTCTTGTGCTCGCCGACGATTTTGCGGGCCCGATGCAGGGCTGAGCCGACAATGTCACCGACATAGTGGAACGCATAATTTGGCTCCATCGTGCCGGACTCTATCTTGGTCATGTCGAGCAGATTGGCGATGAAGCGGTTCAGCCTTTCCGATTCATCAAGCACGGTCGACAGCAGTCCCGCCCGGTCCTGCTCGGGAAGCGCGGCTTCGAAGTCGCTGAGTGTTCCGGCCGCGCCCATGATGGCGGCAAGCGGCGTTTTCAAATCGTGGGAAATGGAGGTGAGCAAGGCCGAGCGCAGACGGTCTGCCTCGGCCGCAAGCTTGGCCCGGTCAACATCGGCGACGAGCTGGATGCGCTCGATGGCGACCGCCGCCTGGTCGGCGAGCGCATCGAGCAGACGCTGCTGGTCGGGTGTCAGCAGCGGGCCTTGCTTGTCGTTGTCGAGGCCAACGACGCCCACCGCCGTGCGTCCGGTCCGCAAGGGCAGATAGAGGCGTTTTGCGCCCGGCAGCGTGTCGGCGCCGCGCCCGGCGGCGCGGTTGTGTTCCCAGGCCCAGAGCGCTGCGGCAATGTCTGCCTCGGCCAGCGTGTCGTCGGGCGGGTAGCCGGCCTTGACCACAATCGTGCCGTTCTCCGGCAGAAGCAGCACCACGCGAAGCTTCAGCATCGAGGCGATCTGGAAGGCAGTCGCCCAGAGAACGTCGTCGAGCGTGCCCGTTCCGGCCAGTTTCTTGGAGAACAAATAGAGATCCTCGGTAGTGCGGGCGCGGGATTGTGCTGCCACGACCTGGCGCTGCACCCGAGCCGTCAAATTGCTGGCGATGATCGCCACGCAGAAGAAGAAGCCGAGTGCGACGGCGCTTTCAGGATCGCTGATATTCAGCGTGTAGAGAGGATCGAGGAAGAAGAAATTGAAGACCACGGCGCTGAGAACGGAAGCGAATATCGCCGGCCAAAGCCCGGCCGTGACCGCTGACGCCAGCACAGCCATGAGAAAGACAAGAGCGATGTTGCGCACATCCAGCACGCGCGACAGCAATTCGCCGAACAACAGCCCTGCCACGACATAGAAGACGACAGTCAGATAGGGCCTGATGTCGAGGCGCGGTGGTTGAGCGGGAGTCAGCCCCCGCGACGCCGGGACTTGCGCCTGGGCGTCACCGGAGACGACGTGAACGCTGATCTTGCCGGCATCGCGTATCAGGTCATAAGTGGCGGAGCCGTCAAATAACTGCCGCCAGCGCGACTTGCGTGGCTTGCCAGTGATGATGTGGGTAACGTTATTGGCCGCCGCATAGCGCAGGATGTCTACGGCAACGTCGTGGCCAGGTATGGTCACGGCAACGCCGCCCAATTGTTCAGCAAGGCGAAGCGTTGATGCCAGCCTGTCGCGATCCTGCTCGGACAGCCCGGTCGAGCGTGGCGTCTCGACATAGAGCGCCAGCCACGAGGCGCGAAGCCGCTCTGCCTGGCGGCGGGCATAGCGTACAAGCGACGCGCTGCGCGGATCCTCATCGACCCAGACCAGGACACGCTCGCTGGCCGCCCAGGGTCCCGGGATGGCGTGGGCCTGCATATGGTTGAGCAACTGCTCATCGACCCGCTGGGCGGTGCGGCGAAGCGCCAATTCCCGGAGCGCGGTCAGATTGCCCGGCGAGAAATAGTTCTCGATGGCGCGCTGGGCGGTGTTGGGGAAGTAGACCTTGCCTTCTTCCAGCCGCTTGATCAGGTCGTCGGGAGTGAGGTCGATGATCTCGACGTCGTCGGCTTGATCGATGATGGAGTCGGGAACGGTTTCACGCACCCTGACGCGCGTGATCTGGGCCACGACGTCGTTCAGGCTTTCGACGTGCTGGATGTTCAGTGTCGTGTAGACATCGATGCCGTGCGTCAGGATTTCCTGGACGTCGAGGTAGCGCTTGGGGTGGCGGCTGCCGGCGACGTTGGTGTGGGCGAGTTCGTCGACCAGAACCAGCGCCGGGCGCCGGGCGAGGATGGCGTCGAGATCCATCTCCTCGAGGATCCGCCCCTTGTAATCGATCTCAAGGCGAGGAATGACCTCGTAGCCTTCGACCAGCGTCTGGGTTTCCTTGCGGCCGTGCGTCTCGACGATGCCGATCACCACGTCGACTCCTTCGGCCAGCCTGGCGCGGCCTGACATCAGCATCTCGTAGGTCTTGCCGACACCGGGGGCGGCGCCGAGAAATATCCTCAGCCGACCGCGCTCCTCCCGCTCGGCGTGCGCGAGCAGCGCGTCGGGAGAAGGCCTGGTTTCGGCGGTGCGGCTGTCGTCTGGCATAAGGGTCAATCATGAACGGCGCCGGCTTCGGTGTCGATCCCGGCGCCGCCCTTCATTGTTTCATCGCATCGTCCAGCGCAAGGTTGAGGGCCAGCACATTGACCACCGCCTCGCCCATGAATCCCAATTCGCGATCCTCGATATGGCTGTCGACGAGCGATTTGATCCTGGATTCATCGACGCCCCTGGCCTTAGCCACCCTGGCGACCTGAAAATAGGCCGCATCGGAGCTGATATGCGGATCGAGGCCGCTGCCGGACGTGGTGACCAGATCCATCGGTACCGGCTGGTTCGGGTTTTCGGCTCTCAACTTCTCGGCGTCGCTCTTGATACGGTCGATCAGCTTCGGGTTGGTCGGGCCGAGATTCGAACCTCCCGAGGCGGCGGCATTGTAGCCGTCGCCGGCAGCCGACGGACGGCCATGGAAGTAGCGGTCGCTGGTGAAGGCCTGGCCGATCAGCTCGGAACCGACGAGTTTGCCGTCCTTCTCGATCAGGCTGCCATTGGCCTGGCGCGGAAACAGCGCCTGGGCAATGCCGGTCATGCCGATCGGATAGACCAACCCCGTCAGAACGGTGAAGAAGACGATCATGACGATCGCAGGCCTGATTTGATTGAGCATCGACGTGGTTCCTTATGCGAGACCGAGAGCAGTGACGGCCATGTCGATCACCTTGATGCCGACGAAGGGCACGACGACGCCGCCAAGGCCGTAGACTATGAGATTGCGGCTGAGCAGCGCACCGGCGCCGACAGCGCGGTATTTGACGCCCCTCAGCGACAGCGGGATCAGCGCGATGATGATCAGCGCGTTGAAGATGATGGCCGAGAGGATAGCGCTCTGCGGCGTTGCCAGATGCATGACGTTGAGCGCTTGCAGCGGCCCGGCGGTTTGGCCCGGGGCGATGTAGAAGACGGCGAATATTGCCGGGATGATGGCAAAATACTTTGCGACGTCGTTGGCGATGGAGAAGGTCGTCAGCGAACCACGCGTCATCAGCAGCGCCTTGCCGATTTCGACGATCTCGATCAGCTTGGTCGGATCGCTGTCGAGATCGACCATGTTGCCGGCCTCGCGTGCCGCGACCGTGCCGGTGTTCATGGCGACGCCGACATCGGCCTGCGCAAGCGCCGGCGCGTCGTTGGTGCCATCACCGCACATCGCGACCAGCTTGCCCTTGGCCTGTTCGTCGCGGATCAGCTTCAGCTTGTCCTCGGGCGTCGCCTGGGCAAGGAAGTCGTCGACGCCGGCTTCCGCCGCGATCGCCGCCGCGGTCATCGGATTGTCGCCGGTGATCATCACCGTGCGGATGCCCATGCGGCGCAATTCGGCAAAGCGTTCTGCGATGCCGCCCTTGACGATGTCCTTCAGGTGGACGACGCCGAGCAGGCGCCCATCGCGCTCGACCGCCAGCGGGGTGCCGCCGGATTTGGCGATCTCGTCGGCGATGGTTTGAAGGTCGCGGACGGTGTCGCTGCCGGGGCGCGTACTGCCTGTGGCAATGGTCGAGAGGTTGACGCGGGCAAGCACCGCATCGACTGCGCCCTTGCGGACCGAGGAGCCTTCCAGGTCGACGCCGCTCATGCGGGTTTGCGCGGTGAAGGGCACGAAACTCGCGTGCAGGCTTGCCATGTCGCGGGCGCGGATGGCGTATTTCTCCTTCGCCAGCACGACGATCGAGCGGCCTTCCGGCGTTTCGTCGGCAAGCGAGGCAAGTTGGGCGGCGTCGGCCAGTTCCTGTTCGGTGACGCCCCTGACCGGACGGAATGCCGTTGCCTGGCGGTTGCCCAGCGTGATCGTGCCGGTCTTGTCGAGCAGCAGCGTGTCGACATCGCCGGCCGCCTCGACGGCGCGGCCCGACATGGCGAGCACGTTGAAACGCACCAGGCGGTCCATGCCGGCGATGCCGATGGCCGACAGCAGGGCGCCGATCGTGGTCGGGATCAGCGTGACGAACAGGGCGACCAGCACCGTCACCGAGATATAGCCGCCCGAATAGGAGGCAAAACTCGGGATCGTCGCTGTCGCCAGCACGAAGATCAGCGTCATGCCGACGAGCAGGATGTTGAGGGCGATCTCGTTGGGTGTCTTCTGGCGCTCGGCGCCTTCGACCAGCGAGATCATGCGGTCGAGGAACGTATGGCCGGAAGCCGCGGTGATGCGCACCCGGATCCAGTCGGACAAGACTTGCGTGCCGCCGGTCACCGCCGAACGATCGCCTCCGGATTCGCGGATGACAGGTGCGGATTCGCCAGTGATCGCCGCCTCGTTGACCGAAGCCACGCCTTCGACCACCTCGCCATCCGAGGGGATGATGTCGCCGGCTTCGACAAGCACGATATCGCCGACCTTCAGGCTGGTGCCGGGCACCAGCTTGAACTTGCGGCGGTCGCCGCCGTTCAACAGCTTGGCTTGCGTCTCGGTTCGCGCCCGACGCAGCGAGTCTGCTTGCGCCTTGCCGCGGCCTTCGGCCACCGCTTCGGCGAAGTTGGCGAAAAGCACTGTGAACCACAGCCAGATGATGATCTGCAGCGTGAAGCCAAGATCGCCGCCGCTGGTAACGAGATCTTTGACGAACAGCACGGTGGTGAGCGCCGAGACGACGGCGACGACGAACATCACCGGGTTTCGCATCAAGGTGCGCGGGTTCAGTTTTCTGAAGGATCCGCCGATGGCGGGCAACAGAATGCGGGGATCCATGATGCTCACGGATTTCGACTGGCTCATTTGGTGGCTCCAGTGTCGATGTTGGTGACCGGTCGATCGTGTGCCGAACGAAGGTGCGGCGGCCCGTAAGCCAGCAGCCAGATAATGATCAAGGCTGCCGCAATAGCGAGGAATGTGGACAGGGTCGGGAAAGGAGGAGGTGTTTTCTCCCCCTCCGGCTCGGGACGATGCCGGGCCTTTCGAGATATGATCTTGAACCAGGGCATGGCCGTTTCAGAATGTCTGACGGTGAATCATCGCCAGGTGCTCGACGATCGGTCCGACCGCCAGGGCCGGGAAGAAGGTCAGGCCACCAACGATCAGGATGACACCGACCAACAGCCCGACGAACAGCGGACCGTCGGTCGGGAAGGTGCCGGCGGAGGCAGGGACGGTCTTCTTCGCCACCAGCGATCCAGCAATCGCCAGCGCCGGAATAATGACCAGGAAGCGGCCCATCAGCATGCCGATGCCGAGCGTTATGTTGTACCAGGGCGTGTTGCCGCTGAGACCGCCAAAGGCGGAGCCATTGTTCGCCGCGGCCGAGGTGTAGGCATATAGGACCTCGGAGAAGCCGTGCGGGCCGGCGTTGGCGATGGAAGCAACGCCGGTCGGCAGCACCACCGCGATGGCGGTGAAGACCAGCATCGCCAGCGGCAGGCAGAGGACGGCCAGCATTGCCATCTTGACCTCCTTGGCCTCGATCTTCTTGCCGAGATATTCGGGCGTGCGTCCGACCATCAGCCCGGCAACGAAGACGGCGATCACGATGAACATCAGGATACCGTAGAAGCCGGCCCCGACGCCGCCGACAATGACCTCGCCGAGCTGCATGTTGATGATGGGGATCATGCCGCCGAGTGCGGTGAAGCTGTCATGCATGGCGTTGACCGCGCCGCAGGACGCGGCGGTGGTGATGACGGCAAACAGTGCCGACAGAGCGATGCCGAAGCGGCTTTCCTTGCCCTCCATGTTGCCGCCGTCGATGCCCAGCGCATGGACGAGCGGATTGCCGGCGGCCTCGGCCCAGTAGCAGACGGCAACGCCGGCGATGAACAGCACGCCCATCGCCGACAGAATTGCCCAGCCCTGGCGCTGGTTGCCGACCATGCGACCGAAGACATTGGTTAGCGCCGCGCCGAAGGCGAAGATCGTCACCATCTGGATCAGGTTCGAGATCGCGTCGGGATTTTCGAAGGGATGCGCTGCATTGGCGTTGAAGAAGCCGCCGCCATTGGTGCCGAGCATCTTGATGGCAACCTGCGAAGCGACCGGCCCGACCGCGATCGTCTGTTGCGCGCCTTCCAGCGTCGTCGCGTTGACGTAAGCACCAACCGTCTGCGGCATACCGAGATAGACATAGACAAGCGTCAACACGATGCAGAACGGCACAAGCAGATAGAGCGTGCAGCGGGTCATATCGACCCAGAAATTGCCGATCGATTTGCCTGAGGCTCTAGCAAAACCGCGGATCAGTGCGACCGCGATGGCGATGCCGGTCGCGGCCGACAGAAAGTTCTGCACGGTCAAGCCGGCCATCTGCACGAGATAGGACATCGTGCTTTCGCCGCCGTAGTTCTGCCAGTTGGTGTTGGTCATGAAGCTGGCGGCGGTGTTGAAGGCAAGCCCAGGTTCGACGGCGGTCATGCCGCCCGGATTGTAGGGCAGGCCGCCTTGCAGCCGCTGCAGGAAATAGAGCACCAGGAAGCCGGCCAGGTTAAAGAACAGCAGGGCCGCCGCATAGGAGGTCCAGTGCTGCTCCTCGCGCTCGCTGGTCCCGGACATACGGTAGAGCCCGCGCTCGAGCGGGGCCAGAATTGGCGACAGGAATGTGCGCTCGCCGCTGAAAACGCGATGCATGTAGCCGCCGAGCGGCTTGGCCAGCAAAACGACGATCCCGCAATAGACGAGGATCTGCAGCCATCCGTTGATTGTCATGGGGTTGGCTCCTTGCCAGCGGAGATCAGAAGCGTTCCGGGCGAACGAGGGCGTATGTCAGGTAAGCGAGAAGGAACAGGGTCACGGCGCCGCCGAGGATATAGTCGAAGAGCATGTTTCGATCCCCTAAACTTACAGCCCGTCGCAGGCTTTGATGTAACCGAAGCATAGAGCAAAGAACGAGATTCCTATCCCGACAACAATGATGTCCATCGTGCAATTTCCTATATTGAGTTTGTTCTTTTCAACTTGGACAAAACTGTCCAAGCCCGCTCACCGCTTCACATCGGCGGCCGGATACATCGCTCTGCCGAATATGGATCAAAGTGCCATAAAGGTTCGAGACGGGACGCGGAGCAAAGAAATCAAAATCCCATAAGGATTTCGCCGCCTCGGCGCTGGCCACAGCTTCAGGGGGAGGTGCGCACCGGCGCGCGAAGCTGCCGGGGATCAGTCTGCGCGGGTATAGATCAGAGCGTAATCGTCCGCATAGGCCCGCTTCCAGCCCAGTTCGTCGAAGAACGGAATGCGGCTGTCGTCGGCGGTCAACAATGCCCAGCCTATCGCATATTTCTCGAGCTGGGCTTTCAGGATCGGCTTGCCCCGGCTGTGCCCAGTCTGCTCATCCGTTTCCGTAAAGCCGTTCAGGAAGAGCTGATCCGCCCGGCCGTCGATAAACGTCTTGATGCCATGGAAAATCAGCGTGCCGCCGAAATTGTAGGAATTCAGCAGATTGCCTGACAGATTATGGGCTTGGGCGAAGGCCAGCGCATCCCTCGCCGAAGTCTTCTGGCTCGGCACGACCGGATAGGCCAGGAAGACCGCGGCCGCCAAAACCAGCAAAACGGCAAGTCCAGCGCAAATTCTGGAAAATTGCCGCGCGAAAAATTGTTCAAGTCCGTCGCGCTTTTCCGCGGCCCATGTAGGGGCTGAAAGCGCTGGATATTGTTGCGCAACCTCGACGGCAAGGACGACCGGGACAAGAAGAAAGAACAGATACATGAACCGTATGTGGGTGAGATAGACGTGCAAGGTGAAGACAAGGAACAGCGCCTTGGCCCAGCCAATACGCAATCTCGACACGAGCAGCCCGAAAAACGCCACCAGCAGGGCCACCTCCTGGAGGGTATGCCGCGAGGCGTCGAAGGGTTGCCACTCCGCAATGTAAGGCACCGCCTCATTGCCATAGGCCACGGTGAATGTGGCGAGTATGGCCTTGACGCCATAGGGATTGAGCAGGCTGACCAGCGGGCAAAGCAGCCCGAAAGCGATCCACTTGGCCAGCAGCCGGGAGTTCGACAAGCGCGTGCGCATGACGAGATCGAGGCCGGCGAAGGCGGCGATAATGAAACCGAAGGTGAAGGTGGCATGGAGATTGGCCCACAGGCAAAGCAGCGCCAGCAGCCATAGAGGCGGCGCTTTCTCGTTGCGTGCGGCTTGGAAAAGACCGGCGGTCCAGACGACGATAATGGGCAAGGTAAAGATGTGGGGTCGGGCGACATAGATTGGCCCGATCAAGAGCGCGAGCACCAGTGTCAGTGCTATCGCCAGCGTCGGCTTCAACGACGCGCTGAGATACCACGACGTCAAGAAGGCCGTCAGCGCGATTACCGCAGTCGCCAGCAGTACCACGCCGTTCCAGCCGCCGGCTTCGAAGGCAAGGGCAAGGAGAACCTGGCTAAGCCATTCCTTGGCGATCCATGGCTGGCCGGCAAAAGTGTAGGAGTAAATGTCGACGGAGGGGAATGTGCGGCTTGCCAGCATATCCATGCCGACCTTGATGTGCCACCAGCTATCGGGATCCTGCAGGAGGGAGGTGGCAAAGGCGAGGAGCGCCGTCGCCATCACGACGGCCGCCAGCAGGCAAAACACCAGCCTCACATGCCGTATGTCGTCTATCGACGGCCTCGCCTCACCAGACATCCCGCGCATATGGCATCCCTGAGCCGCGATAGCGGAAGGGATAGCCCGAATTTGTTAGAAAACCGATAAGCTGCAGGATTGCGGCCACAACCCTGTGCCGCGCGTCTAACCGGCTGGGCACGTTGAGCAGCGACTACTAAGTTGCGGGTGAGGGGCAGACCTCCGGCCGTTCAGCCCTCGGCCTTGAAGTTCTTGGCTTCCTTCTCGACTTTCGGGCTGTCCTTGCCGTGCTTGCGCATCAGATCCTTCGCCTGCTTCGGCGAAACGTCGGTGGTTTCGGCCAGGTGCAGAGCCTTCTTTTCGTCCGGATCGCGCGTCTTGCGGTCGGCCATTGCGGTTTTCTTGTTAGCCATTACGACGCTCTTATGCTCTCGGCGATTTCGTTCAGCACCTTGCGGTCGGTGCCGTGGCGCTTGATCAGCGTGCGTGCCTGATCAGGGGTAATGCCCGCTTCCTCGGCGAAATGGCGTACCTCATAGTCTTCGCCGCCCGCCACTCGTGAGCGGTCGCGACTGTCGGTCCTGGTTTTGTCGTCGGCCATGGCAGCTCTCCTCATCTCAACGAGAGCATAACGGGCAAGATTTCAGCGAGTTCCTTCGAGCGTGTCGCCCAGTTGCCTACCCTCGGGCATGACCCGACATGAGCGGCGGTTTTTGCTCAAAGCAAGGGCACGGTGCCAGGCTGGCCTTCGCGCACAAAAAGGCTCGCTTCCTTGGCCGCACCAGTAAATTTCCGCCGCGCGCTGCCAACCGCCCGCCACTGCTCCTGGGCGCAGCCTGGTATTCGTTGCGGATTGCTAAGGGTAGCGATGGTCGAACACGACCCCCATGGTCCTACCAACGGCCGTCATGACGATAATCTCGACCAGATCGTCGTCACTGTCACCGCAGGCCGGGGCCGTCCGGCGAACGATGTCCAGCATCGCCCTCGTCGATATGGTGTCGCCGGCGCCGAATCTTGAAAGCGCAGATGAAACAAGCTCTTGGGCCGTCAAGTCGGCGACAGTCACCCTCTGCACCACGTTCATTGGCTTCCTCCCACCATGAACCCTCTCCCGCGAGAATGATACGCCGAACGTCGGGTTTCGCCAGCGAAATGGTGGTCCTACCAGCGCGCGGGGCAGCGACCGAAATCGTCGGTTTTGCGTGAGGCAATCCAGGCGCGAGGCGGCAGCACTTTTGTGCCATGCGACTTCGCCACAGACCCATCCCGGCGGCCGGGATGGGTCTCAATTTATTTACTTGGCAGTTTGATTGCTTGGCAGTCGGGTCTGCTCGGTTGCGGTCGAAGTCAGCGCAGCAAGAACCACGGTGCGGGCAGGACCAGGACGGTTCTTCGTTTCACGGAACGCCGAACCGGTCTGTCTTTTTTGTTTGACGCAATTCCGGATGGAAAACCGTTCACACGTTTTCCTGGAATTGCTTGTCTTATGACTCTAGGCGGCCAGATCGCTCGGAAGCTTGCCGCCATTCTCGACCAGCTTTTTCATCAGTGCATCATGCAGCCACAGATTCATCGTTACGGTGTCGTTCATGTCGCCGGTGTAGTTCAGCTCGTGAGCAAGCTCCTTGCGGGCGCCGAGGCTGCTATCGATATTCAGAGCCTTCATCAGGTCGACGATCGAATTCTTCCAGTTGAGCTTTTGCCCTTTCGCGGCCACCGCCTTGTCGAGAATGGCAGCGATGTCAGGAGCAGAGGACGGCGCGGATGGCGTTGCCGGAGCCGGGGTTGCAGCCGGGTCGGGTCGGGTAGGCGCCGTCGGCTGGGTGGCCGTGCTCGAAGCAGGCGCGGGAGACGGTTGCGCCGGCGGCGCTTCGGCCGCAACCGCGTTTCCGAAAATCGCACCTTTGATACTGTCGAAAATGCCCATTGCTATCTCCTGGGTTGCCTTCACGGTGTGTTGCCTTGACGGTCGGTGAGGCGACCGTTGCCGAATTCGCATTGAGCGCCCTGGTTGTACCGGACCACGAACGCAACGCAGGGGCAACTCCAAACTGGCTGAAAGGTAAAGGCTTGGTTGCATGGTGAAATCGGCTCAGTGATCCGATCCCAGAGTAGAATGGTCAGATCGCGGCACGACAAATAGTTACGCGCAATGGGCGAGGAAACGGTTGGCAGCCAGTTTTGCTGACGCAGACCAGAAAAATCATCTAGATTCGTGTTCGCCATTCGCTGAGAGGAACGAAGCCATGACAGCAGTCGTCGCATCCGACAGGCTCGAACGTTCGCTGGTTTGGGCAGAGGACGATCCGTCGGTCAAATGGGCCGGCGCTTTCGCGGTTTACGGCGGGCACGGCACCACCCAGTCCTCAGTCATTGTCTACGAGATCGAGCCCGGCAAGCGGCTCGGCTGGCACACCGACGCCACCGAGGAGACGCAATACATCATCGCCGGCACCGGCGAGCTGCACATCGAGGGCGGCAGCATCCACCCGGTCAGGCCCGGCAGCGTCCTGGTACTTCCGACGCCGGTCCGGCACGACCTCGTCAACACCGGCACCGAAACCCTGCGCGCCGTCGCTTTCTTTGCGGCGGCGATGTTCACGCAGACATTCGACGACGTCATGCTGCCGCCGAAATCCCATGTCCTCGGCACGCCCAATCGCGCAGGCTGAACGCGTGCCAGCGGGAATCATCCGGCCTGCGGATTGCGGACTTGGAGCTGAGATGAGCGCGCGCGCGGCCGGCAAGCGGTTCGGCGTCGTTACGCGCCTGTGTCACGGGCGGACCGGCTGATGGCGCCCGTCAAGGTCGACCCGGCCAAGGTGCGCGAGTTCAGGGATGCCGAAAGCTTCCATGCCTGGCTTGGCGAGCATCACGACAGCGAGGACGAAGTCTGGATCAAGATCTATAAGCGCGATTCGGGGCTGCCGTCGATCACGCCGAAGCAAGCCATCGACGTGGCGTTATGCTGGGGCTGGATCGATGCGGTGCGCAAGGCCCTGGACGGCAAAAGCTATTTGCAGCGTTATACCCCGCGCGGCAAGAAGAGCACCTGGAGCCAGATCAACGTCGACAATGTCGCCCGGCTGATCGAGGAGGGCCGGATGACCGAGCATGGGCTGAGGCAGGCCGAGGCAGCCAAGGCCGACGGCCGCTGGGCGCGCGCCTATAGGAGCGGCAAGGAGATGAAGATCCCCGACGACCTCCAGGCGGCAATAGACGCCGAGCCCAAGGCGAAAGAGATGCTGGCGAAGCTCAGCGAGCAAAACCGCTTCGCGCTCGCCTTCCGCACCCACAACATGAAGACCGAAGCCGGACGCAAGAAGAAGATCGCGGCGTTCGTGGAGATGCTGAAGCGCGGCGAGACCATCCATCCGCAACGAAAACGCGATTCTGGCTGAACATTCTGACCGCGCTTGTCTCCCGCATCTTGTGCTTGTCCCTGCCGGTGAGCCCCGAATGCGGCCGGATCGCAGCCCAGGCCCACCTTCGATCCTGGCGATGTCGCAGACGATTGTTTTCGACCAGCGTCGCCTGACATTTCGACAACATCTCTCATTCGTTTGATCGATGCAGGAACAAAGCTCCGTCCTCACAGTCGGTATGGTATATTAGCAGGCGCTGTTATGAGGTTTTTGCCCGTTCAGGAGCCGACTGGCACGTGGGCCGTGTTTGATGCGACCGTGGACGTGCCTGCGGATTTCGCGGGCAGTTGCCTTATCGGCTTGCCGCGGGAGCGGGCGGAGTGGCTCGCAGCAAGAGCCAATCGAGATGCTGCAAAAGGCACTTCGACTTGGCAGTTGTCAGCTGCCGGACCGGCAAAAGCCGCGGTTCTTAGACTTAGACCGTTAGGAGAGATTTCGATGATGCACGAACAGGTAATGGAAGCTGCGTTGGCAGCCAGAAATCAGGAAGTGGATATTTGTGGTGTCTTCGACATCACCAACAAAACCGATGCGCCAATTGGCTCTCGCCGATTGGGCGAGGCTATCCACTTTGTCGCCAATGCACCTATCGTTGGCTATGATGTTCACGCCGCCGTCATCCGATATGGCCCACTCGGAACCCCCAGCCTCAGAGCAACAGATTGCACACAGCTGTGGGAGAAGTTTGGCGAGGCCTTGCTGCAACACTGACAGGCTGACCTTTGGCGCGTATGGCACCACCATCGTGCAGGACACTTCCCTTGTGAGAACGACGTGGAAGCCTGGCGGGTGATATTGCAATCAAATTAGCGTGAGCGCATATTTTTTACCGGCTGGACTCGCAACCGGCCAGTCTCGGTGGCCGGCCGCCAACGGGCCGTCAGGCCGCCAACAAATGGTTCGGCAGGCCCGACGGTCCCCCCTTGGCAAGGTCGCCGGAAACAAAGCATGATGCGGCGGCAAAACGGGTTTGGGAGAATGACATGCCTAAGGTTTCGGAGCTCTTTTTCAAGACAGCCATCGTCTTTCTTATTCTGGGAATTGCAGCTGGCCTGCAGATGGCAATTTCAGGCGATCACGGCGCGTTTCCGGCTCACGCGCACATCAACCTGCTGGGATGGGTCACTAGTGCAATATTCGGCGGCTACTATGCGCTGAACCCGGCGAAGGCTGCCCGCAGGACGGCGATGATCCACTATGGCGTGTACAATCTCGGCCTGGTCGTGATGTTGCCGGCGCTTTACCTGATGCTGCAGGGAAATCCGGCGCTCGAGCCGATCGTCGCCACCGGCTCAATGATTGTCGCTGTCGCCGTGCTGATCTTTGCCTTCGTGGTTTTCTCCGGCGAAACAGAGCGCTCGGTCTCGGGAATACAAGCGGTTCCGCGCTAGACGCGTAGCGACACTAACGAACCTGTCGAAGCCCGCGCTCTGGTGGAGCGCGGGTCGTTCGGCTTGTGGGCTGATCTGGGGTAAGGGGTGCGGCGCAGATGGAGCCGCTCAGTAGCGATCCTTCGCGCCCTCTGCAAATTACGAATTACGGTGACAGTGCACCATTTTCTTTTTCCCGCCTGTCGCGTTTCCCAATTTCACTGCTCTTTCCGGTTTGCTCGGCAATCACGGTCGAGAAGTGCTTCGCTGCCCATCGGTTGCACGACATCGGCGGCGCGGTAATGCAAGTCGAGCCATGCGTTCAATTTACGCACAGCGACAGCCGAGCAAACATGACAAATAGTGCACTGTCACCGTAATTCTGTCGCCGTAATTCAAAGTGCACTGTCACCGTAATTCAAACGTCCGCTTGCTGACCCTTAGCTGACTCTCACAAGCTTCTTGCAAAGTGCAATGTTGTACGGAACGCATCCTTGCGACCCAAAGAAATGCCGCGCGTCGAGATTGGCTGCCCAGATGCCCATAGCAATTTCGTCGAAACCTTCGCAAGCAGCTCGCTGTTCAACATGGCACATCAAAGCTGCGGCAACTCCACGACGACGAGCTTCCGGCATAACCGAGATGTGGTGCACATAGATCAGGGGCCGAGGGAAAGTGAACGGCGTTTCTGGCAGCGACTGAATTTCAAACCAGACGTAGCCGACTGGAGCACGATCAATCTCAGCAATCGCGATCGAGCTCTTCGGATCAGCCAGCCTCGCTGCGAAGAATGTCCTCACCGCAGACGGATCGGCTGCCTGTTTGAAAACGTCTGGATGCAATTCAGCATGGAGACTCTGAACCACCTGATTGAGCCGAACGAGCGCGTCAAAGTCTGCCTCCGAGGCAGCCCGGATTTCCACTGACATTGAGACACCTCCCCGTTTGTAGACGACGCTGCGACGGTGATGTCTTTCTGTCAACGAACGTCGGTCTTCCACCCATCTCGGCCATTGGCGGAGTTTTGACCCTAGTGATTAGTAGGCTGGTTAGTAAGCTACTAACCGAACCTTACCAAACGCCCGGAAAATAAAGGGTTTCTCGGGATTAGCTGGCGGAGAGAGCGGGATTCGAACCCGCGTTACGGTCTCCCGTAAACACACTTTCCAGGCGTGCGCCTTCAACCACTCGGCCACCTCTCCGTCCTTTTAGCATCTTCGACGCGGCCGGTTTCGCCGTGCGGGTTGGGGAGATGCATCTCCTTTGGGATTCCGGCCCGGAATTCCGGCCGTGGGCGCCGTCAACCAGCGGATACCCTTTCCCCGCACCCGAGCCGTCAAGCAACAGGCGCGGGGCTCATCTAGTCGATCCGGTGCCGAATGCCAAGACACTCTATTCGCTTTGCCGGACAGGGATGCTCAGCCCATGGCATCAGTGTGCTCGTTGGGCGCCTACAAACCAGTCGGCCGCGGCGTCTTCGCCGTCTGGCTCGTCAGCCGGCCCAGGTGCAAGCCGCCGGCGTAAGTTCAACTTCGCGTGTCGCGATTGCAGACGAAGCAGGTAAATCCTATTTAACAGTCCGACACGACATTCCGATAAACTCCTGGGGAGGAAGGGTCTGGATGTTTCGCTTCGTCTTTCGTCTCGCTGCAATGGTCGCGCTTTCGGTTTCGGTCATCATGGCCGTGCTCGACGCGACCCGGTCGGTGGCGGCTTCGGCGCTGGTGATGACCCCGCTCAACACCAGCTGGCTCGCCGTCTCGCCGGACACGCGCAGCGCCTTTGAAAGCTTCGTCCGCGACAAGCTCAATCCGCTGCTGTGGGACGGCGCCATCGCCTGGGTGCTCAGCCAGCCCGGCTTTGCCGTGTTCGCGGTGCTGGCCTTCGTTCTTTATGCCATCGGCTACAGGCGGCAGCGCCCCAGCGGGCGGTTCGCCGCGACCTAAAATTCCTGCGTTCCCGGATCCAGCGTTCCCCGGATCGGGGAAGGCTCAAGCAAGAAGAAAAGGAAATCGCACATGTTTCTCAGCGATATGCTGAACAAGAAGCTCAACCTGCCGAAGCCCTCCGAGGCGTTGCCCGGCCGCGACCGGCCGATCCCGACGGCATCGAAGCATTTCGTCTCGAACAGGCCGCTCAAGGGTCCCTATCCCGAAGGGCTTGAGACGGCGATGTTCGGGCTGGGCTGTTTCTGGGGTGCCGAGCGCCTGTTCTGGCAGGTCGATGGCGTCTGGGTCACGGCGGCCGGCTATGCTGGCGGCGTCACGCCCAACCCGACCTATCAGGAAACCTGCACCGGGCTCACCGGCCATGCCGAAGTCGTGCTCGTCGTCTACGATCCGAAGATCGTGTCCTATGCCGAGCTTTTGAAGCTGTTCTGGGAAAGCCACGACCCGACGCAAGGCATGCGCCAGGGCAATGATGTCGGCACCACCTACCGTTCGGCGATCTACACGTTCAACGACGCGCAACACCAGGCGGCGCTCGCTTCGCGCGATGCTTACGAGGCTTCGCTGCGCGGTGCCGGACGCGGCAAGATCACCACCGAGATCGCGCCGGCGCCGGAATTCTACTTCGCCGAGGAAGACCACCAGCAATATCTGGCGAAGAACCCCTACGGCTATTGCGGCCTGCAGGGAACCGGCGTCTCCTGCGCCATACCGGCCGCCGTCTCCGCCTGATTTTACGCCCCTGACGCAAGGAATATGCTGTGGGGGCGGGCGGGGGGGGGCCCGGGTTTGGAAACCTGAAAAAAAAAACGGGATTTTTTTTTTGGGGGGGGGCGGGTTTGTGGGTTTTTAAGCAAAGGACGCGG